>NZ_JBHVHQ010000493.1:0-6404 GCF_042800135.1 Streptomyces sp. NPDC057654
GTCCGCGTCGTCAGGCGAGATGCGCGATCACGTAGCGGGTCGAGAGGTCGAGGGGGGTGCCGTCGGCGAGGGTTTCGGTGGTGCGCATGGGGATGTCGCCGGCCTCTACGATCTCGAAGCCGGTCTTCTTGAACAGGTCCTCCAGTTCGGTGTCGACTTCCTGGCCCGGGGAGAGGCCGAATTGGAACTGGTTGAAGAGCCGTTCGAGCTTGGGCAGGTTCTCGTCGGATTCGAAGAGGAGCCGGTGCACGACGGACCAGGTGACCTTGGTCGGTTCCTGGCAGAAGACCCGGCCACGCTCGCCGACCAGCGCGGCCAGCGTCTCCACGGCGGGCGCCCGGTGGTCGTACGGCAGTTGGTGGAAGAGGGCGCGCATGTAGACGTTGACGTCGCCGATGCGGTCGTGCAGGGCGTGCGCCTCATCGGTCTCCAGGACGTCGAAGCGGAAGTACTCGATATTGGGGCGGGCGTTGTGCCGGTGCGCCATGTCGATGGCGGCCTGGGCGATGTCGACGCCGATGACCCGGTCGAAGTGCTCGGCGAGGAACGGGCTCTGGGTGCCGTTGCCGCAGCCCAGGTCCAGCACCGGCAGCGCCGGGTCGAAGTGGGGCCGCAGCATGGGAAGGTGGCGCACCGCGTTGTGGGCCGGGTCGGAGTCCCAGAACGCCTCGCCGCTCTGATCCGGCAGATCGGCCCAGTACGTGTCCCACAGCGCTTCCCGGTCCATGGTCATGTGCGGTGATCCCTCCTGTTCGGGGTTGGTGCCAGGTGGTCGAGCGGATGGCCGTGGCCCGGGTGTCAGCCGCGGGCCGCCGCTGTCAGGCGGGCCGTCAGCGCGGCCCGGTCGGTCTTGCCGTTCGGGGTGCGGGGCAGGGCCGTCATCACGTGCAGGGCGTCCACGGTCATGGAGAGCGGGAGGCGGTCCGCGCAGTGCCGCTTGACGCTCAGCAGGGTCGGCGGGCTCGTATCCCGGCGGGGTACCACGGCCGCGTGGATACGGGCCGTGAGCCCGGAGCCGATGACGACCACGGCCGCCGTGCCGATCGCCTCGTGGGCGTCGAGCGCCGCCTCGATCTCGCCGAGTTCGACGCGGTGCCCGCGCACTTTGAAGAGGTGGTCGCGGCGGCCCACGTACTCCAGGTTGCCTTTGGCGTCGTAGCGGCCGATGTCACCGGTGCGGTAGGGGCCGGTCTGCGGCGCGGCGCCCCAGTATCCGGTCATCACCGTCGGTCCCGAGACGGTGATCTCGCCCTCCGTCCCGTCCCGCGGCTCCAGCCAGACGTCGGCGCCGGAGCACGGCAGGCCGATGGGCAGCGGGCTGGTGCGGCCCAGGTCGTCGGCGGTGATCTCGTAGGAGGTGCAGACGTTGGTCTCGGTGGGGCCGTACCAGTTGAACAGCCGCACGTCCGGCCACGCCGCGCGCAGCCGCAGGGCGTCCGTCAGCGGGAAGGGCTCGCCGGCGAAGGCGCAGACCCGCAGCGCGGGCGGCGGGGCGCCGTCCAGCAGCCCGCCCTGATGCAGCATCAGCATGAGGACCGAGGGCACCGAGTACCAGACCGTGATCCTCTGGCTCTCCAGCAGGTCGGTCAGCAGGTCCGGCATGTATGCCATGCCCGGCGGCACCAGATGCACGGAGGCGCCCGTCAGGAACGCCGCGTACAGGTCGAACACGGACAGGTCGAAGTTGAACGGAGCGTGGTTGGCGAGCCGGTCCGCGGCGCGCAGGCCGGTCTCGGCGGCGGCCCAGGTGACGAACGCCAGCGCGTTGCGGTGGCTGATCGCGACGCCCTTCGGCACTCCGGTCGAGCCCGAGGTGTAGAGGATGTACGCCGGGTCGTCCGGCGCGCCGTGGTGCACCGGGGGCGCGGAGGGGGCGGGGGACGCCAGCAGTTCGGTGGCGCCGACCACTCGCGGGCCGCTCTCCCCCAGCGCCGACCGGGGCCCTCCCTCCGCTTCGGCGCGGCGCAGGCCGTCCGTGTCGGTGACGACGAGGGCCGGGCGGCAGTCCTGGGTGATCCGGGCCAGCCGGGCGGGCGGGTTCGCGGCCGAGACGGGTACGTAGACCGCTCCGATCCGCAGGGCGGCCTGCATCAGCGCCACGGAGTCGATGTCCTTGCCGCTCCAGATCACCACCCGGTCGCCGGGGGTGATCCCGGCGGCGTGCAGGGCGGCGGCGAACGCGTCGGCCAGCAGGTCCAGTTCGCGGTAGCTGACGCCGCCGGACAGGTCGTCGACGGCGAGTGCGTCCGGCGTACGGCGGGCCGAGCGCATCAGCAGTTCGTGGAGTCTCACAGGCCCAGCTCCCTGGCGATGATCTCCCGCTGGATGTCGGAGGTCCCGGAGAAGAGGGTGCCGGGCACCGCGTCCCGCAGGGCCGCCTCGATGCCGTCCTCCCGCAGGTAGCCGCGCGCGCCGAACAGCCGTACCGCGTCCATCGCGCTCTCCAGCACGCCCTCCGAGACCGCCAGTTTCGACAGCGCCGCCCACAGGGCGCCGTCGTCGTCGCGGTCGAGTTCCCAGCAGGCGCGGTAGAGCAGGAGGCGGCCGCTCTCCAGGCGCAGTTTCATCTCCGCGAGGCGGTGGGAGACCGCCTGGAACTCCGACAACCGCTTCTGGAACTGGCGGCGTCGCCGTACGTGGTGCGTACAGGCGTCGAGCAGCCGCTGCTGTACGCCGAGGTAGAGCGCGAAGAGGCAGGCCCGCTCCCAGGCCATGGAGGTCTGGAAGACCGTGCTGCCCAGGCCGGGGGCGCCGAGGACATGGGAGGCCGGTACGAAGCAGTTCTCGAAGGAGACGGCGCCGGCCGGGCAGCCCAGCAGGCCGGTCTTCTCGAACGGCGGGCCGGCCGAGACGCCGGGCGCGTCGCGGTCCACGACGAACCCCGTCAGGCCCAGGTGCCCGGCCTTGGCGTCGGTGGTGGCATAGGTGACGTAGACGTCGGCGGCGGGGCCGTTGCTCACGAAGGACTTGGTGCCGTCGAGGACGTAACCGCCGTCCGCCGGGGCGGCGGTGACGGCGAGCCGGGAGACGTCGGAGCCCGCGTCGGTCTCGGTCATGGCGTTGCCCGCGATCAGGGCCCCGGAGCACAGGCCGGGCAGCAGCCGTTCCTGTACGGCCGGTTCGGCGAAGTCCAGGATCGGCCTGGCGCAGGCGAACTGGTGGGCGGCGGCGGCGAAGACCATGCCGGTGCTGGAGCAGCCCTCCCCCACCGCCTCGATCACGTGGGCGGTGTCGAGGGCGCCGAGGCCGCCGCCGCCGAACCGCTCCGGGATGCTCGCGCCCAGTACGCCGAGCTTCCCCAGCCCCAGCCAGTCCTCCCTGGTATAGGGCTGCTCGTCCCGCTTCCGGTCCGGAGGGAAGGCGGCGCGTACCCCGGCCAGGACCTCGGCGTACCGGGCCTGTTGCTCGGTGTTCCAGCCGAATTCCATGTCAGTCCGCCCACGAAGGACGTTCGAGGATGCTGAAGACCGCACAGGCGATGTTGAATCCCGGACCGACTCCGAGCATGAGGAAATGGTCGCCCGGCCCCAATTCCCCGGTCCTGACGAGGTGTTCCAGCGAGATGAACTGGTCGCTCGCGCCGGCGTGGCCGATGGTGCGGCTGAAATCCCAGGTCGACCGGCTCATGGGCAGTCCGAGCGGAATCATGCCCCGGCCCTCGACGCGTCCGCGCGATCCGTTGACATAGGCGACCTTGGTGACGTCGTCTATCCCGATTCCGGATTCCTCCAAGGTGCGGGTCACCAGTTCGTCCTGGGCCGCGATGATCGGGAGCGGGCCCCCGGGAGGCTGTTCCGCGTTCTCCATCCAGTGCTTCTTGGTGGCCGCGAAGTTCAGCGGACGGCCGAGCGTCTCGCCCGGCGGGAACATCGGCTCACCGCTGCGGTGCATTCCCTCGTACTCGGGCAGGGTGACCGCGTTGACGGATTCGAGCCGGGCGAATCCGGGGGTCCTGCTGAGCACCACGGCGCAGCCCGCGTCCGCCATGGGGAAGTGCGGGCTGAAACGTAACCGGTCGATGCGCGGCGAATTGAAGTTGTCGGCGCTCGTGATGACCGCGGAGTCGCGTTCCGGTACGCCCATCAGATAGCCGGCCGCGAGCTCCAGGGCGCTGAACATGCCCATGCAGCCCTGCCGTACCTCGGCCGCCACGACATTGCCGCCGACCGCGTGCCGCTGGATGTAGTACTGCGGGCACCAGCCGTCCGGGCCCTGGTACCAGACGCTGGCGTACAGCAGCATGCCCAGCTCGGACTGGTCCTTGCCGGACCGCTCCAGCGCCTCGCGCACCGCGTGCAGGGCCATTTCGGGGGCCGGCTTCTCCCCCGCCACCGCGATACTGGCGAAGTCGTATTCCTTGGCGGCGGCGGCGTCGATCATGCCCTCCGTCACCGCCGTCTCCATACTCATCTTCTCCGGCACATAGACACCGAGGCCACCGACGAACACGTCTTTCGTTTTCACGGGAGGAAACCTCTCGACGTCTCGGGGTCAGCCGACGGGCTGCTGGAGTTCCAGAACCAGATCCGTCACGTGTTCCAGGTCCTTGAAGTGGTCGCCGACCATCTTCCGCGGCGGCACGCGCACACCGATTTCGTCGCGTATGTAGGCGAGCAGCCGCGCCGTCTTCATCGAGTCGAGCACCCCCCATTCCAGCAATGGGGTGGTCGACGTCAGGTCGGCCGCCGCCTGCCCTTCCAGCAGGTCGTCCCGGACGAAAACGATGAGCTTTTCGAGCAGATCCACGCGTTCGACGTCAGACACTTTATCTCCAGCCTGATAGCAGCAGGCCGCGAACGGCCCGCGCAACGACAAGGGGGATATTCAGCCGGTCCGGAAAATGGCGTGGGCCATTGCGTGACACGGCGCGTCAGCGGCCGGAGCAACGCGAGTTGCACGCTGTCCGGTCGGGCGAATCGATCTCAGATGCGCAGCAGTCTGCACAGCGGGCGAGTCGCGTGTCAAGGCGAGTTTGCCATGCACAATTCAACGCACAATTGGCTACACACCCCCTCGAATCCGAACACCGGCCCATCGTCCATTGACCACCGGAAGGGGCGAGTCCTAACCAGCCGAATGCGAAACATTGCCCGGCGGTGAAGTTTTTCTCATTTCCCGCACACGCGCCCCGGAAGCGCAGCTCCGGAGGAATCCGGATGGGAATTGGAGCCGGCCCGGTAAGGAGAGGCGGAAGCTCCCGTGGATCGTACGGCAGTACGTACGCAAAACGCGGCGGTACGTAGGCGTGGCGCGGGACAGTGCGTACGCGAAGTGCGATGGGATCGGTACGGCGCATGGGCGCTTCGGCTCCTCGGCCAAGATCGCGTGTTCGGCGCCGATGGCCGTACCACGGGCTCCTGCGGCTGAAGGGGCCGCAGGGCGAGGTGGGGGCAGCGCGGTTCCTGGCGCAATACGTCCTGACGGCGCCACACGGCGGACTGGGAAACTGACGCCGCCCCCGATGCGACGGGCGGTACGGCAGTGGCGAGCATCGCCACGCGTCCCTGGTACCGCCGCGCCGGATTCATCGCGACCGGGCTCTTGGACGTGGTTGTGCCGCATAGAAGGGGCTGCTGTTCCCCGCGGGGTCAGTGGCAGCCCCGCCATGAGCAGCGCACCGAGACCTCATCTCATCCGATGCAAGCAGGAGGTTCAGCCATGCGTTTACGAACGACCCTATTGGCCACCATGGGCGTGGGATGCGCCCTGGTGGGAGCGTTGTCCACCCCGGCATCCGCCGCCCCGCAGGTGCGCTTCGCGAACGTGGCGACGGGGAAGTGCCTGGACAGCAACGGCGCGGGAAACGCGTACACGTTGGGCTGCAACGGCGGCAACTACCAGCGCTGGACGGTGGAGTTCAACAACACCGGAGGCGGGGAGATCAGGAACGTGGCCACGGGCAAGTGCTTGGACAGCAACGGCGCCGGTGACGCCTACGCGCTGGGCTGCAACGGCGGCAACTACCAGCGCTGGACGGTACGGGAGTCGGGTGCGGGCATCGTGGTGTGGCGGAACGCGGCCACAGGGCGATGCCTGGACAGCAACGGCGCCGGCCACCTCTACACGCTGGGCTGCAACGGCGGCGACTATCAGCGCTGGAGGTCATGATCCTCGGGCAGCAAATCACCCCGCGCCCGGCCTGGCCGAAGCCCCCGGCGTGACGTGTCCCCTGCCCTGAGCTGATGCGGTCGGCCGCGCCGTACCCGTCGGCGCGGCCGCCGTCGATGTCACGGGCGCGGCCCTGGTGCGGGCCGGCGGGCCACCGCCGTTCAGGCGGTGTCGGCCAGGGCTGCCATGGCGGCGTCGATGGCCAGTTCCGCCGCACCGATGAGCTGGGCGTCCTCCAGTTCGGCGGCGGTGATGGCGGGCAGCAAGGGGATGCGGCCCTGGAGCCGCCGCTGGAC
>NZ_JBHVHQ010000494.1:0-6400 GCF_042800135.1 Streptomyces sp. NPDC057654
GAAGAGAAGGGGAAGAGCATGAGACTCGGATCACGACTTCACGGCGACTTCCCACGCGGTTGGTGCCGCTCGGCGCAGTGGTGGATCACCGGGGTCCGCGAACTGGCATTGAACACCACGGCGGCCGTGGCCACCGCGGTGTTCGTCGGCGAAATGCAGCGCGCTGTGCGGCATCGCGACGAACCGCGGGTTCTGGCGCGCCTGTCCGGCACGTTCGAGGGACACGTGGCCAGCCTCTTGGTCAACGACGCAGGCTTGGCTGTTCTGGCCGCCACGGCGATCGAGGACGGTCCGCCGGTGATGCTGACAGTGCTGCTGGCCGGGTGGTGTCTGCTCAATACCGCCATCAGTGCCGTGTTCATCGTCGCCGCCCGGTCGAGGATCCGGCAGCCGGCAGCGTGGGCTGAGCTGGATTTCGTCGAGCAGCACGTGCCGAAGTACGGCCGGCCACGGCAGACGATCGAGGAGTACCGGGCGCAGCAGCTCCAGAAGTAGGTGCGAGAAGAGACAGAACCCCGTGGATGTGACATCCACGGAGATCTGTACTGCCCGACGGTGCGGTAATCAGTTGTTCTGGTTGCAGTCCTTGGCCATCAAGGTCTTCGCCTGGTCGCTGCCGACGGGGATGAGCCGTACCTGGTCGATCGAATAGGTGAAGGTGTACCCGAGCGTGATCATGCTGTTCGACATCGAGATTGAACCGGATCCCGGGTCGGTGCCTGTCTGGTCGGAACCGTTGACGTCGTCCCAGAGCACACTGGTCCGGCTGTCGTTGATCGTGCCGGTCGAAAGAACCTGGTACTGCCCCTTGTCGGTTTTGCCGTCCTTGACGACCGAACCGTGCTTGATGTCGTCGAGGGCCTTCGCGGTCAGCTGGCACTGCTGGTCGCCGGCGGTGACGTTGATGTACGTGATCTTGTGGCCGTCGATGGCGGCGATGCCGCCGCGCGCCCCGTCGGTGATGGAGATGTAGGCACCGTCGAAGCTGGAAGCTCGACTGCTGCTGGGGCTTTGGGAGGAAGCGGCATCGCTGCTCCCGCCGCAGGCGGTGAGCATGAGCGCACCCACGGCCAGGGCCGCAGCGGACATGGCGGCCCTGGTGGAGTTCATGGGGTTGTTTCCTCTCGAAGATCTTCGAGTCGATGCTCAGTCAACGCCAGTGCGACTTCGGCCTGGTTGAGCGCATGCTCGCCGTCCTGGATGAGCCACTGAAGACGCCGCACCAACGGGGCGTCTGCTACCTGGAGCGCCAGGTCACCGAACTCGCGCATCTCCGCGTATGCACCCTGCAACTGCTCCTCGTGGTGTGCCGACCGGACCCTGAGGCAGGCGACCCGCTCTGCCCACCAGTCCACCCGCGACTCGCGGTCAAGTGTGGTCCTTCCTTCGAGCCAGGCGTGGAGCTCGGCCTGGTCTACGTCGCCGGGAAGCCCTGTGGCAAGGGGCCCTTCAGGGTCCGGCATGTCGAGGGGCAGATGCGACAACAGCACCGCGGGGGTCGTATTAAGCGCATAGGAGATCGCGACGAGGTCATCGACGGTCACAGGGCGAGCGCGCTGCTCCATCTCCACGAGGGCGTTGGCCGGGATCGGGTGATCGAGCATCACGAGGACGTAGGCCAGCTCGTCGATGGTCAGTTCGCGCAACTGGCGGTAGTGGGTGATGGCGTCGGACACAGCAAGGGACGTGGGAAGGGACGACGGCATGCACCGATCATAGGTGTGCTCGCCGCAGCCTCCGGATGGTTTATCACATAGCTTCCGGGCGTCGTCACATGGATCTGGGATGGATCCTGAGCGAAGGTGCGCTCCGTGCCCTTGCGTACTTGGCGACCTGTGAGGTCACGCTCAAAGCGGATACTTCCTGAGGGGCTGCTTGCCGACGGCAGCACGCCACCTCGGGCAGCATCCGCTGCAGATGAGGCAAGACCGGCGCCGTCGATGCGGAAGCCGCCGCCCGCTCTGTACGGTCTGGACGTGCTGACGTCACGCCCAAGAGCGGTGAGGGCCCGCTGGCCGATACCGGCCTTCGCCTATCGTCACCGATTCAGCCGACGAGTGATGGGCCATCCACTTCAACGCCCCACACAGCCTTCGGCGATACCGCATACCAGGTGGAGACCAGCATCTGTCGTAGGGGCGTTTCGTAGTCCGAACCGCGTCTGCGACACGCGTCGCCGCCAGTAGTTTCGGCCGCCACCAGTCCACCAGTAGGGCCGTGAAGCCCTCGGGCATAGGCTCATTGCTGTGCCCCGCTCGGAGGTGTCCCGCGACGGGGTGCCAGCCCAGGGCCAGGGGCTCATCGTCAGCCGTCGGACGTACGTAGCATTGGTGACGCTCCTGCACCGCGCCGAACGTCGGGTAAGCGGCCTGCGCCTCAACCAGACTCAGACCCGTTCATTCGGGCCAACTCCTGCCCAGATCGGCTTACTGAACATCCGATGCCCGCAGCACGGGCACGGCTATCAGCCGTCACATGATGCCGGGACGGTGGCCGGCACCGCGGCAGGGAAATTTCCCGGTCTCTGAATCGGTCATTCGTCCGATCCTCAACAAGGTCCTCACCAGGAGCGATCAACTGAGCGGCTTCAGAAGCCCCTCTCGCGTTTCTTCTTGGCGTCAGTTTGGCCGACAACCGCGTCGTAGCAGCCCTGACAGAAAGGCCGCAGTCTCCGGTCCTTGAGTTCTCCGCTCATGGGTGACTCGATCGTCACATCTACGAGCAACGCCGCGTTGGCGGTTCTCCCGCACACGTCCGGCCTCCATGGATGGATGTGGCCACACCGGCAGTGGCAAGCGTCCGGAACGTCCTCTGCCTCCGCTCCCAGCAACAACGTCTGGATCTTGACGCGGGGCGGGCGGACCTTGCGGGCTATACGACCGCCAGCGCGAAAGGCGTGGACACCGGGGCCTGCACGTCGAGCGAACCTGACTGCCGCTTCACGGCTTAGCGCTGCACCACGCTCACTAGTCAGAAACGGACCCTCATCTCGGCCTCCGATTGAGGCCCGGGCAAGGGCCGCCGTTTGATCGCTGAGCGAGATGGTGCGCTCGCCCGTCTCCACCCTGGGGTAATGGCGGTCAGGGGAAACGTCACGCACGTCCAGCGAGAGGGCGTTACGGAGGCGGATCTCTCCCTCCCACAGCAGTGCCCAGAGGGTTCGGTGGGCGACAGGGATCGTCGCATCCTCAGCGAGACGCAGAAACTCCTCCAGGCTGAGGGCTGGGAGAGTTCTGGCTGCCAGATCCGAGCGGTGGCCCTGGCCACGTCGTGCAGCACGGGCGGCTTCCGCCTCCGCCTCCTGATAGCGCATGGCACCGGTAGCGGGATCACGGTCAACCGCAGTGAGCGGTGCAAGGACGCATTGAGCAGTAGCCAGGGTAAAGCCCCAGCGTTCGGCGCACTCTCGTGCAGTAGTAAGTCCCACGAGCCGATACTTCTACACACTCTGTGTCGAGGTCAAAGAATGGTTGATCGACCTCTGATCCAGGCTGCATCCTTCATCACCATCAGTGAGGCGACCCGCCGTTCTCCCGACAGTGCCCTCCTCGCGCAGCGGATGCCTCCACCAGACCCGTATCAGCTCTATAGGATTGTGCTTGGCCGAACTCAGCCGGTCCCCTCAAGATCAAAGCATGGCTTGATCATCCGTGTTGCAACGTGCACCACGAACCCGGATCTGGCGGATTGGGCGGTCGGCGCTCTTCTCCAGTGTCAGCACTGTCCGGTGGCGACGAGGTAGACAGAGTTGCTGAGGTTGCTGAGGTAGGCGACGCCCGGTGCGATGCAGACCGCGATTTGTGCTCTTGCCGGGCCGGGTCGGCCAGAGCCCCCTTCGGCAATGACGTAGCAGGTTGTCGTGCCGCCCCTCCACGTCAGCGGGGCGAGCCCGGCAGTATTCGCCCCACTCCGTACCGGCCGCCTCGGATGCTGGTACGGAGCGTGCGCCGGCCCCGGGGTTCAGGGCCAGACGGTGGGGGCCTCGGTGCTGAGGTCGGGCCAGCCGTCCAGGTAGCAGCTGACCTTGTCCTCCGGAACCTCTGCACCGCCGGCCTGTATCAGGAGCCGCACATAGTCGATGTCCTCGATGACCGCGGTGAGCAGGGCCCCGTCAGCGGTGTCGGCGCCGAGCAGCAGCCCGTAACCGGTAGCGGTGTGGTCCAGGCCCGCGCCCCAGCACAGTTCGCGATAGGCGCCGGGGGGCATAGTGGCGGGCGTCGCGAGCGCCGCCCGGTAGATGCTGATCATGTGACCTCCTCGACCGACGGCGGACAGCGGCGTGGAAGCCGTGGTGCCCGCCTCCGTCCGGGGGCGGGCGCAGTGAACTTCCGCCCCTGGCTAGGTCCTTATACCTGATGAACGCGGGCCGTGCGGGCCGATTGACCGAACTGGGCCATGGCCGGGCAGTGCGGGAAAGACTGGGCAGCGCTGGTGCTGCTCGCGCTGCACGACGCGGCCGCAGGGATTGGCACCCGTGGGAGGTGCTCATGGTCCTCATCGTCCTGATCATTGGTGCTGTGTTCGCCCACGTGCTTGTGCTGCGCGGCCGCCCCATGCGAGAACGCGCCGCACTGTTTGCCTCGGCGTGCGTCTTCTACGTCTTCTTCAGCAACGAGGACATAGCCGTGGCGGTCCGTCACGTAGTCCAGACTGTCGGCGGTGGCTAGGGGCGCGGGCGCAGAAGGAGCAGCCTGTTCCCCGGCCCGTGGCATGCCGGTGCCGCGGCTGGCGTGTCGCAGTGGGGTCATTGGTAAAAGCGCCCCCGTTCAGCGGCATCGGTTGCGGACGTGGGCAGCTTCGGCACCGTTCGCCCTGGGGCGCCCGAGCGCGGCGCGGTGGATGTCCTGGATCATCCGGGCGACGGCGCGCAGGTACCGGCGTAGGGACATGACTGCCCCCAGTGGGCGATGAGGTCGGGGGCGCTCATGGCCGGCTATCCAGGTGGCGCTCGCACCGACTGATGGGGACGCCGTGCCGGGAGCGGCCGCGATTCCCCCTCCGTGTAGCCGGGGGCTGAAGCCACAGGTACAGGCTGGTCGGTAGACGACGAACTCCACCCACAGGCCTGCCCGCCATTTCGATTTGATCTTCGCCACAGCGGGCGGCGGCTTCCTTGTCCGGCCGACCGCTCATTGCAGAGCCCGGAGGCGGTCGCCTCGGTCGGCCTGTGCGAAGCCGTCGACGACCTCCCTGCCGTTCCGGCCATCCTGCTCTCCTGCGAGGTCTTCGGTGATTCGGAGCTGTCCAGCGGTCAGCGGCAGCACATGCTTCAGGATCCTGTACCGGTGCCAGGGTCTGCTGATCCTGGACCAGCCGACTTCCCAGATCGACCCGTACGGTGAGGCCCGGATTATCGAACAGACAAGGCGATCGCTGTCCTCTCTGAACGTCCTGAGCAACGAGATTCGCAGGCCCTCCCCTCATCCAGTGCATGGCTCCAGCGCGTGCGGGGTCGTCACCACAGAGCGACCTAGAAACATGTCGATCGAGTAGGGCAGAGGCGTCATAGGCCGTCGCAGACGATGAGGTACAGCAGTTCGGTCACGATCGAGACAGGCCCGAGTGGCTGCCGACCACCAGGTTGAGAACGAGACGCATTAGTCAGCAATAGATCTGATTGACTAGTAGATACACGACTCGATAGGCTTTTCGAGTAAGCTTTGATAGGTGAACCAGTGGGGGGCGACTAGCGAGAAGTCGACATGCGCCGGGAACCGACTCGACATCAGCGCTGCGACAGAGCATCAGCATCGCGACGCCAAGGCCATCGCTCAGCCCACACGAGACGCAGGCTCTCCGGACACGCGAACCGACGATCCTGCAGATCATGGCTACGCCGCTGCTGCGTTTGGCCAGCACCCACGACCTGACAGGCACGCCCTTAGCCAGACCCGCTGAACGCGGGCCCGAAATGACCTGGAGTGTCCAATTGCGCAAAGAGACCACCGACGAAGCAATCATCGAAGCCGCTGCGAAAGCTCTTGAGCAGAACGAAACGATGCTGGACCCAAAGGACGCCGCCAAAGTCATCGGCTGCGGCGAACGCTGGCTCCGGGACGGGGCCAACCACAGCGGCTTCCCTCACCACCGCTTCGGCAAGTTCCTGAAGTTCAGTCTCCAGGACTGCCGCGAAATCCGGGAGATGAACCGCGAAACGGCCAGGCCTTCGGAGCTGGCCAAGGCCCGCCGCCGAAGGGCCACCGCACGCAAGTCCTCTGAGAACGGTCCGGCCAACCTGGCCGCCAAGCCGCTCAAGCCTGTTTCTCGTTCCGCCTAAGTGACCGGACAAGGCCACGAAGCTAAACACGGCATGGAATGGAAAATCGTCCGCAAGACGTTGGGTTTCAGAATGCCAGAACGGGACCTCTGGTAGAGCGGAAGATCTTGGACGGTCTTCCGC
>NZ_JBHVHQ010000495.1:0-6397 GCF_042800135.1 Streptomyces sp. NPDC057654
GGGGTGACGAGGACTCGGTGGTGCTGCGGTCGGTCGCCGAGGCTCAGGCGACCTGGTCGGCCGCTCAGCCGACCAGGTGGATCGCTAGGGCGACTTGGTGGATCGCTCAGGCGACCTGGTCGATCGTGAGGACGTCCGTGATGCCGCGCGCCGCCAGATGCGCGGCGTCGTGCGCGTACTCGGCGAGCACCACGGCCGGGCGCTCGCCCCTGGCGGCGAGCCGCATCCACGCCTCGAAGTACGCGCCGCCCGGCCCGCACTGCGCGCGCACCGGCGCCGTCTCACAGGATTCGAGGCCGCTCGCGTCCAGGACGAGCGCGGTCGTCCGCGGCGCGGGCCGGTACTCCCGGCCCTTCCACTCCCGTACGGCCCGGGCGATGGCCTCGCCCGCGGGCTTGACGCGCCGGTCGTTGGTGAACAGGCCGAGGGCGTACTCCAGCTCCGGGAAGTCGGCCAGGGAACGGTCCACGTCGTGGGAGCACCACCACGTCACGCCCCACACGTCCCCGCAGTCCAGCGCGTTCGCGACGGTCGCCTCGGTGAAGGCGGCGGCGTGCTCGGCCGGGATGTGCGGCGCGGGCGCGCCGACCTCCTGGAGCCACACCGGGTGGTGCGCGTCCTTCGCCCACGCCTTGGACAGCTCGATGAGATAGGCGGCGTGCTGCTCGGTGGCCGCGCCGTCGCGGCCGTGGCGCTGCGCGGTGCCGTTGAACACCCAGGAGTGCACGGCGGTCGCCGCCCCGATCTGGGCCGAGTGCGCCGGGGTGAAGGGGTGCCCGTCGAGGTACCAGGCGGCGTCGTACGAGGCGTGCAGGTGCATCTTGCCCGGCGCGCCCTCCTCGCAGGCGCCGACCATGCGGCGCAGCCACGCCCCGGCCTGCTCGGCGTCGATCCGGTCGGGGTCGGGGTGCGGGTCGCCGGAGAACTGGTTGATCTCGTTGCCGACGGTCATGCCGAGGAAGTTGGACCGGCCGGCCAGCGCCGCGGCGAGGGTCCGCAGGTACTCGGCCTCGCCCTCGACGACGTCCGGGTCGGTGAACATGTTGCGGCGGTGCCAGGTGGCGGTCCAGGACGGGATGAAGTCGAAGCTGGAGAGGTGGCCCTGGAGGCCGTCCACGTTCACGTCGAGGCCGCGCTCGCCGGCCGCGTCGACGAGCTGGACCAGCTGCTCGACGGCGCGCGGCCGGATCAGGGTGCGGTTGGGCTGGAAGACCGGCCACAGCGGGAAGACCCGGATGTGGTCGAGGCCGAGCTCCGCGATGGAGTCGAGGTCGGCCCGTACCTCGTCGAGGTCGAAGTCGAGCCAGTGGTGGAACCAGCCCCGGGTGGGGGTGTAGTTGACGCCGAAGCGGGGTGCGGTCATGCGGGGGAGATCCTGTTCGGAGTCGTTTTTCGGGGCTACGGGCGCGGGCCGGGGGTCAGCCCTTGACGGCGCCCTCGCCGACGCCGCGGAAGAAGAACCGCTGGAGGCAGGCGAACATCACGATGAGCGGGGCCACCGCGATGATCGTGCCGGCGGCGACGAGCCGCGGGTTCTGCTGGAACGTGCCGTGCAGGAAGTTCAGTCCGACGGTCAGCGTGAAGTTCGACGAGTCGGACAGGACGATCAGCGGCCACAGGAAGTCGTCCCAGGCGCCCATGAAGGCGAAGATCGCGACGACCGCGATGGTGCCCTTGACCGAGGGGAGCGCGATGCGCACGAACCGCTGCCAGACGTTGGCGCCGTCGATGACGGCGGCCTCCTCGATCTCGTACGGCAGGTTGGAGAACGCGTTGCGCATCAGCATCACGTTCAGGGCGCTGACCGCGCCCGGCAGGACCACGGCGGTGAGCGTGTTGTTGAGGTTGAGGTCCCGCATCATCGTGAACTGCGCGATGATGATGGCCTCCAGCGGCACGAGCAGCGCCATCGCGACGGCCAGCCCCGCGATCTTGCGGCCCTTGAAGCGGAGCCGCGCCAGCGCGTAGCCGGCCATGGACGCGCCGATCACGTTGGTCACCACGTTGGTGAGGGCGACCTTCAGCGAGTTCAGCGCGTAGTCCCAGACCGGGATGATGTCGGCGACGCCGGAGTAGTTCTTCAGCGTCGGGTGCTCGGGCAGCAGCTTCGGAGGATACGTGTAGATGTCCTCGGTGGTGTCCTTGAGCGAGGTGGACAGCTGCCACAGGAACGGGCCGACGGTGATGACGAGGACCACCAGGAGCAGAACGTAGCGGAGGGTCTTCTCCCACCCGGACAGGCGCTTCACCGGGGCTCCTCCTTGCGGTCGGCGCGCAGCACCAGCAGCATCAGCAGCAGTGCGATGACAAAAACGATCAGCGAGATGGCCGAGGCGTAGCCGACCCGGCCGTTGAGGCCGGTGCCCACCCGCTGGACGAGCATGACGAGCGTGGTGTCCTCGCCGGCCGGGCCGCCGGACGGGCCGGCGAGCAGGAAGACCTCCGAGAAGACCTTGAAGGCGTTCACCGAGGAGAGCGCGCCGACCAGCACCATCGTGGGGCGGACGGAGGGCATGGTGACGGAGACGAACCGGCGGATGGGCCCGGCCCCGTCGACGGACGCCGCCTCGTGCAGCTCCCGCGGCACATTGGCGAGGGCCGCCAGGTAAATGATCATGTAGTACCCGAGGCCCTTCCAGATGGTCAGGGCCATGGCGCTCAGCAGCAGCAGCCACTGATCGCCCAGGAACTTGACGGGACCTGCCCCGAGGACATTGAGAATGCCGTTGACCAGGCCCCGGTCGTCCAGGATCCATACCCAGATCAGACCGACGACCACGACGGACGCCACGACCGGGGTGTAGAACGCGGAGCGGAAGAAGGTGATACCGGGAATCTGCTTCTGCACCAGCATGGCCAGCAGCAGGGGGAGCAGAACGGTGAAGGGCACCACCAGGAGCACGTACAGCCCGCTGTTGCGCAGCGCGGTCCAGAACTGATCGTCGTGGATCATCGTCTGGAAATTCTGGAGTCCGACCCAGTTGCCCGAGGTCAGTGTGCGGGCGTCGGTGAACGCCTTGTAGATGGTGGTGAAGAAGGGATACAGGTTGAAGGCGGCGATGACTCCGACGCCGGGCAGCAGAAAGAGCCAGGGACTGATCGCCCTATGGGTGCGGATGCGCTTCGCGGGCCGTTCCATGTTCTTTACCGTCAGTTCTGCTTGAGCAGCTTGTTGCTCTGCGCGACGGCGTCGTCGAGCGCCTGCTTCGGCGACTTCTTGCCTTGCAGGGCCTTGGCGACCTCGTTCTTCAGAATGGTCTTCATCTCGTCGCTGAGGACGACCGGCGTGTAATTGACCGCGCCCTTCAGCATCTTGGCCGAGGCGACCCGGACGCGGCCCTCATCGGTGCCGTCCTCCTTGGTCCAGTACGGCTCCTCCAGCGACCCCTTGGTGCTGGGGAAGACGGCGACCTTGTGCCCGAAGGCTTCCTGGTTCTTCTTGTCCGTCACGAAGTGCGCGAAGGCGATGGCCGCGGCCTTGTGCTTGCTCTGGTTGTTCACGGCCAGGCCCATGACGTACATGTTCGGCTTGCCGTTGTTGTTGGGCGCGTCGGTGATGCCCAGATTCTTGTAGAGCGAGGGCGCGTTCTTCTTGAAGTTCGACAGGTCCAGGGCGCTGCCCGGATTCATGGCGACCTTCTGCTCCAGGAACTTCTGGCCCGCCTTCTCGGGGGTGTTCGTCAGCGACTGCGCGTCGAGGCCGCCGCTGTCGTACAGCTCCTTGTACTTGGTGAGGAACTCGATGCCCTTCGGCTCGTTGTACGTGAACTCCGTGGAATCCGCGTTCATGAGCTTGACGCCGTAGCGGCCCATGTCCTCGATCGCCGGAGTGGACGCCAGAGTCGCGATCTTGCCGCCGGACTCCTTCGCCATCTTGTTGGCGTCGGTGAACAGCTCGTCGAACGACTTCGGCGGCTTCTCCGGGTCGATCCCGACCTTCTTGAACAGCGACTTGTTGTAGAACAGCGGGCCGGTGTTGAGATACCAGGGGAAGGCGTACGAGCCGTCCAGACCGGGCATCGAGGTGCCCTTCCACCCCTCGGGCGTGTACTCGCCCTTGAACTTCGAGGTGGCCGGTTCCTTGTCCATGTTCATCAGCACGCCGGCCTTGGCGAGCGGATAGGCCAGGTCCGGTGAGAGGTTCACCACATCGGGCAGCGTGCCGGCGCCGGCGTCGGCGCTCAGCTTGTCGGCGTAGTTCTCGGCCGGCTGGTCCAGCCACTTCACCTTGACGCCGGGGTTCTGCTTCTCGAACTCCTTGACCAGGCCTTCGAAGTAGTCCTTGAAGCCCGCGCGCAGATTCCAGGTCTGGAAGCTGATGTCGCCCTCGACCTTGCCGGTCGCGCTGCTGCCGCCGCCGCTGTCACCGCCCGAACCGCAGGCGGTGAGCGTCAGGGCACAGGCGAGCGCCGGTGCGGCGAGGACGAGGGTTCTACGGGATATGGGCATGGCCGACGAGCTCCTTCGATCGGGCCAGGAGGGGGCAGGCAAAACTTTCGCCCCGAAGAAGAGTTAAGTCAATACTTCCGCGGAAGACTAATGCGCTTTAGTGTGTTGTCACTCAAGCGCTTTAGTGGAACGGACCCGCCGGACCTGCCCCGGCGGGCGGGGGAGCAGGAGGAGACGCATGCGCCGAACACCGGCCAGACGACCTACGATGAAGGACATCGCGCGCCGTGCGGGCGTCTCCGAGAGCGCCGTGTCCTTCGCGCTCAACGACCGCCCCGGCGTCTCCGAGGCCACCCGCGACCGCATCCGCCGGGTCGCCGAACAGCTCGGCTGGCAGCCCAGCACCGCCGCCCGCGCGCTGTCCGGCGAGGGCTCGGCCACCATCGGACTGGTGCTCGCGCGCCCGGCCCGTACGCTCGGCGTCGAGTCGTTCTTCCTCCAGCTCGTCTCGGGCGTGCAGGAAGTGCTCTCGCACCGCAGGCTCGGCCTGCTCTTCCAGGTCGTCGAGGACATCGACGCCGAATGCGAGGTCTACCGCCGCTGGTGGGCCGAGCACCGGGTGGACGGCCTGATCGTCGTCGACCCCCGCGACGACGATCCGCGGCCCGCGCTCCTCGACGAACTGGGGCTGCCCGCCGTGGTCGTCGGCTCGACGGGTCCCGCCGCTCGCGCCGCGGGCCCGGCCATATCCAACATCTGGGCCGACGACGCGGGCGCGATGGCCTCGATCGTCGACCATCTGCACGGCCTGGGCCACCGCCGCATCGTGCATATCGCGGGCCTGCCGGAACTCGCCCACACCCAGGCCCGGATGGCCTCCCTGCGCGCCGAGGCCGACCGCCGGGGCCTGACCGAGGCGCGCTCCGTGACCACCGACTACTCCGACGCGGGCGGCGCCGAGGCCACGCGGCGCGTGCTCGCCGGGGATCCGCCGCCCACCGCGCTCGTCTATGACAACGACGTCATGGCCGTCGCGGGCCTGGCCGTCGCCTCCGAGCGGGGCGTGCCCGTACCGGACCGGCTCTCCATCGTCGCCTGGGACGACTCCGTCCTGTGCCGCGCCACCCACCCCGCCCTGACCGCCCTCACCCGCGACACCGCCACCTTCGGCCGGCACGCCGCCGAGCAGCTCGTCGCCCTGCTGGACGGGGGAGCGGCGGTCCGCATCCAGGACGACCTGCCATCGCTGGAGCCGCGGGGCTCAAGCGGCCCGATGACCTGAGCGACTGGCTCGTCGGCCCCCGCGCTGCGCCGGCCGGGCGTCTCGCGCAGACGACCCCCGGTGCCGCGCCGCCCCCGGCGTCGCGCCGTACGGTCCGGCCGTGCGTTCCCCGTACGGCCGGGAGCTCCGGACCGCGGCGGTCGCTCGCGGGCCCCGGCGACCGCGTACCGGCTCCGCCGGAGGCGCTTGTCACCCCTGTTCCTCGCAAATACCGACTGGTTAGTATGCGGCGAGCGCGGGACCGCGCGCGTACGCGAGAGGGCTTGTGGGAGGCCACCTGATGCTGGCATGGCGAGTGCACGAGAACGGCGAACCCCGCGACGTGATGCGGCTGGAGGAGGTGGCGGACCCCGCGCCCGGTCCGGGCGAACTGCTGCTCGGCGTACGCGCCGCGAACATCAACTTCCCCGACGCCCTGCTGTGCCGGGGGCAGTATCAGGTGCGGCCGCCGCTGCCCTTCACCCCCGGCGTCGAGATGTGCGCCGAGATCCTCGCCCTCGGCGAAGGCGCGGAAGGACAGATCGGCGCGCGGGTGCTCGCCCAGCCCGCGCTCCCGGCCGGGGCCTTCGCCGAGCGCGCGGTCGTCGCCGCCCGCACCGTGCTCCCCGCCCCCGACGCGTTGGACGACGCCGAGGCCGCCGCCCTGCACATCGGCTACCAGACCGGCTGGTTCGGCCTGCACCGCCGGGCGCGCCTGGCGGCCGGGGAGACGCTGCTCGTGCACGC
>NZ_JBHVHQ010000496.1:0-6379 GCF_042800135.1 Streptomyces sp. NPDC057654
GTGTGGGGCTCCCCAGACCGTAGATCCGGGAAGCCCCACACGCGTTGAGCGTTACGCCGCGCCCACCACGTCCTTCTCCTCCGCGAAGTGGCACGCCGACTCATGCGCCGCCAGCGAGTCCGTCGTCGCGAAGCGCGTCGGGATCGCCAGCAGCGGCTCCTCAGTGGAGCACTTCTCCTCCGCCTTCCAGCAGCGGGTGCGGAAGCGGCAGCCGGACGGCGGGTTGGCCGGGGACGGGACGTCGCCGGTGAGGATGATGCGCTCGCGGCCCTCACGGGCGTCCGGGTCCGGGACGGGGACGGCGGAGAGCAGCGCCTGCGTGTACGGGTGCGTCGGGTGCTCGTAGATCTCCTGGTCGCTGCCGATCTCGGCCATCTTGCCCAGGTACATCACGCCGACCCGGTCGGAGATGTGCCGGACGATGGACAGGTCGTGCGCGATGAAGAGGTAGGAGAGGTTGAACTCGTCCTGGAGCTTCCCCATCAGGTTGATGACCTGAGCCTGCACGGACACATCGAGCGCCGAGACCGGCTCGTCGCAGATGATGATCTCCGGGTTGAGCGCCAGGCCGCGGGCGATGCCGATGCGCTGGCGCTGGCCGCCGGAGAACTGGTGCGGATACCGGTTGATGTACTCGGGGTTGAGCCCGACCACATCCAGCAGGTCCTGCACCTTCTTGCGACGGCTGCCCTTCGGAGCCACCTCCGGGTGGATCTCGTACGGCTCCCCGATGATGTCGCCCACCGTCATCCTCGGATTGAGCGAGGTGTACGGGTCCTGGAACACCATCTGGATGTTGCGCCGTACCGCGTGCAGCGCACGCCCGGACAGCTTGGTGATGTCCTGGCCCTTGTAGAACACCTCGCCCGCGGTGGCCTTCTCCAGGGTCATCAGGAGCTTGGCGACCGTGGACTTGCCGCAGCCGGACTCGCCGACGATGCCCAGGGTCTCGCCCTGGTACAGGTCGAAGGAGATCCCGTCGACAGCCTTGACCGCGCCGACCTGCCGCTGGAAGACGATGCCCTGGGTCAGCGGGAAGTGCTTGACCAGGTTCCGCACCTGGAGGATCGGCTCACCGCGCTCGCCCCGCGCGTCGAGGGCGGCCTCCACCTCGGTGGTGGTGCTCGCGTCGCTCGCGACCACGTCGGAGACGCTCGGCGTCGAGTCGGCCACGGCCTCGTCGTTCTTCTTCATCTCAGCCATGGATCGTCTCCTTCCAGAAGTGGCACGCGCTGCCGCGGCCGGCCAGTTCGGCACCGTCCCGCTCCGTCACCTGGTGCAGTACGGGCACGTCGGTGCGGCAGATGTCCTGCGCCATGGCGCAGCGCGGGTTGAAGGCGCAGCCGGTGGGGATGTGCTGCAAGTTGGGCGGCAGCCCCTTGATCGCGTAGAGCTCCTGGCCCTTCTGGTCCAGGCGCGGAATCGAGTCGAGGAGCCCGCGGGTGTACGGGTGCGCGGGCCGCTTGTACAGCTCGTGCACCGGAGCGGTTTCCACGATCCGGCCCGCGTACATCACCGCGATCTTGTCGGCCACATCCGCGACCACGCCCAGGTCGTGCGTGATCAGGATCAGGCCCATGTTGTACTCGCGCTGGAGCTCCGCGAGCAGGTCCATGATCTGCGCCTGCACGGTCACGTCGAGGGCCGTCGTCGGCTCGTCCGCGATGATCAGGTCCGGTTCCAGGGCCAGCGCCATCGCGATCATGATGCGCTGGCGCATACCGCCGGAGAACTGGTGCGGGTAGTCGTTCACGCGCGCCGCGGCGGCGGGGATGCGCACGCGGTCCATCAGCTCGATGGACTTGGCCTTCGCCTCCTTGCGGGACATGCCCTGGTGGACGCGGAACATCTCGCCGAGCTGGTAGCCGACGCTGAGCACCGGGTTCAGCGCGGAGAGCGCGTCCTGGAAGATCATCGCGAGCTTGCGGCCGCGGATCTTGCGCCGCTCCTCGTCCGACATGCGGAGCATGTCCTCGCCGCGGAAGAAGATCTCGCCCTGCGGGATCTTGCCGGGCGGCATGTCGAGGATGCCCATGATCGCCTGCGCGGTCACCGACTTGCCGGAGCCGGACTCGCCGAGGACGGCGAGCGTCTCACCGGCGGAGACGGAGTAGTTGACGCCGTTGATCGCCTTGACGACGCCGTCCCGCGTGTGGAACTCCACGTGCAGATCACGGACTTCGAGCAGGGCGTCGGCGGCAGCCGCCGCGGGCTCGGGGACGTTCGCGGGTGTTTCGATGGTGGTCACGTACGCCTCCCTCAGCGCAGCTTGGGGTCGAGGGCGTCGCGGACCGCGTCGCCGAGCATGATGAACGCCAGCACGGTCACGGTCAGGAAGCCCGCCGGGAAGAGGAGTACGTGCAGAGAGTTGCGGATCTGCGCGGAGGCGGTGGAGATGTCCGCGCCCCAGGAGATGCCGTTCTGGATGCCGATGCCCATGTACGACAGCGTCGCCTCGGCCGAGATGTACATGCCGAGCGCGATGGTGGCGACGACGATGACGGGCGCGATGGCGTTCGGCAGCACGTGCCGGAAGATGATGCGGCCGCTGCCGGCGCCGAGCGCCCGCGCCGCCTGCACGTAGTCCGCCTGCTTGACCGTGATCACCGAGCCGCGCATCACGCGCGCGACCTGCGTCCAGCCCAGCACGCCGAGCGCCAGCGCCACGGTCCACGCCGTACGGCCGGCGAACGCCTGGAGCAGGACCAGCGAGCCGAGCAGGATCGGGATGCCGAAGAAAATGTCGGTCAGCCGCGAGAGCAGGGCGTCGACCCAGCCGCCGAAGTAGCCGGCGATGACGCCGATCAGACCGCCGAAGATCGTCACGAAAAGCGTGGCGAACACGCCGACGGTCATCGAGGCGCGGGCGCCGTAGATCACGCGGGCGTAGATGCTGCGGCCCTGGCCGTCGTAGCCGAACCAGTCGGCCTCGAAGAAGTGGCCGAGCTTCGGCTTCTGCATGAAGTGGGCGAGGTCGCCCGGCTTCGGGTTCGCGCTGGTGAACAGGGACGGCGCGATCGCGATGACGATCAGCAGCACGATGATGATGCCGGAGACGATGAAGACGGGCCGCCGCCGCAGGTCCTGCCAGGCGTTGGCCCACAGGCTCTTGGCCTGGTCCTTCTTGGGCTCTGATGGCTCGGGGGCGCTGCCGTTCTGGCGCGCTGCCTCGTCCTTCGTGGCGTAGTTGCCAGTGGGGGACGCGGAGCTCGGGCTCGTGATGCCACTGGTGTCAGACATAGCGAATCCTCGGGTCCAGAACGGCGTAGAGCAGGTCGACCAGGAGGCTGGCGACGAGGTAGACGACGACCAGGAACGTGACGAGGCCGACCACGAGGGGGCCATCGGCTTGGAGGACTGCCCTGTAGAGCGTATTGCCGATTCCCTGGACGTTGAAGATGCCTTCCGTCACGATGGCGCCGCCCATCAGCGCGCCCAAGTCGGTGCCGAGGAAGGTGACCACGGGGATCAGCGAGTTGCGCATGAGGTGGATGCCGACCACGCGGCGCTTGGGCATGCCCTTGGCGATGGCGGTGCGGATGTAGTCCGCGCGGATGTTCTCCGCGATGCTCGTCCGGGTCAGTCTCGATACGTACGCGAGGGAGACCGACGCGAGCACGATGCCGGGCAGCAGCAGCTGACTCAGATCGTTCGAGTCGTTGACCGTCGGATCGACCAGGTGCAGTTCGTTGCCGAGCACCGACTGGGCGACATAGCCGAGCACGAAGACCGGAATGGCGATCACCACGAGGGTGACGACGAGGACCAGCTGGTCGACGAGCTTGCCGCGCTTGAGGCCGGCGAGCATGCCGAGGCCGATGCCGATCACGATCTCGATGACGAAGGCCACGAGCGCGAGCCGGATGGTCACGGGGATGGCGTCCGTCAGGATGTCCGTCACGTCACGCTGGCTGAAGCTCATGCCGAGGTCGCCCTGGACCAGGTTGGTCAGGTACGTCCAGTACTGCTCCAGCAGTGACTTGTCCAAGCCGAACTGGTGCTTGAGCTGGGCGACGGTGGCGGGGTCCGCGGCCTTGTCACCGAAGAGCGCCTTCACGGGGTCGCCGGGCAGCGCGTACACCATCAAGAAGATGATCAATGTGGTGCCGATGAACACCGGGATCATCTGGAGCAGGCGTCGAAGGATATAACGCCCCATCGTTCCTCCAATGCGATCGGCGCGGCTGCCGCCGGCCCCCCTGTCTGTCCTTCAGGGGAGTCGACGGCAGCCGCGCGATCTGTCTGACCGCTAACGGCGGCGTTCGCGCATCGCCGCGCGGTTGGCCGGTCGGACTTACTTCTTCAGAACCTCGACCTGCGTCCAGACCGGCTGGCCGATCCAGTCGTAGGTCACGTTCTTGACATGCGTCGAGTAGCCGGCATTGGACTTGTAGTACCAGAGCGGGATCTGCGGCATGTCCTTCTCAAGGATCTTCTCCGCCTCGCCGTACAGCTTCGCCGAGTCCTCGGGCGTCTTGGCCTTGTCGGCCTTCTCCACCGCCGCGTCGAACTCCTTGCTGCTGTAGCCGGAGTCGTTGGAGGCCGCTCCGGTGCGGAAGACATCCGAGAGGAAGCTCGCGATGTGCGGGTAGTCCGCCTGCCAGCCGGTGCGGTACATGTCGCCGGCCTTGAGCTTCTTGTCCGTGATCAGGTCACGGGCGGTCTTGAAGTCCGGCTTCGGGTTGCCCTCGCAGGCGATGCCCGTGGCCTGGGTGATGGAGTTGCACACCGCGTCGACCCAGCTCTGGTGGCCGCCGTCGCTGTTGTACAACAGGGAAATCTTGTTGCCGGGGACGCCGCCGCCGTCCTTGATGTACTGCTTCGCCTTCTCGGGGTTGAACTTGAAGAGGTCGCTGT
Organism: Streptomyces sp. NPDC057654; assembly: GCF_042800135.1. Lineage (NCBI taxonomy): Bacteria > Bacillati > Actinomycetota > Actinomycetes > Kitasatosporales > Streptomycetaceae > Streptomyces > Streptomyces sp. NPDC057654. The sequence continues at coordinate 4,858 of NZ_JBHVHQ010000496.1, forward strand.
CGCTCTTCTCATAGCCGACGGTGCCGGGCGCCACGAAGCCGGTCGAGGGCTCGCGGGAACCCTGGAGGACCTTCTCGCCGATGCTCTTGCGGTCGATGGCCATCGACAGACCCTGGCGGACCTTGGCCTTGTCGACGCCCTTCCAGGCGTCGTCGTACATCGCGAAGCCGATGTTGACGGTACCGGCCATCGGCTGGTCGATCGCGCGGTCGCCGAGGTCCTGCTTGTACTTGCTGAGGTCGGTCGGGTCGACCTGGTCCAGCGTGTCGAGGTTGCCGGACAGGATGTCCTGGTAGGCGGCCTCGGGCTTCGGGTAGATCTTGAAGTCGACGCCGCCGTTCTTGGCCTTGTCGTCACCCTTGTAGTTGTCGTAGCGCTTCAGCGAGACCTTGACGTTGTGCTGCCAGCTCACGAACTGGTACGGGCCGTTGCCGACCGGCTTCTGACCGAAGCCCTTCGGGTCCTTGAAGAACGCCTTGGGGAGCGGGGAGAGCGCCACGTAGCCCAGCTTGTACTGGAAGTACGAGATCGGACGCGTCAGCTCGATGGTGAAGGTCTTGTCGTCCTTCACCTGCAAACCCGACATCTTGTCGGACTTCGGGTCGCCGCTGGCCGGGTGGACCTCGTCGTAGCCCTTGATGTCCTCGAACCAGGAGCTGTTGATCTGGGCGTTCTTGGTGTTCGCGCCCCAGTTCCAGGCGTCGACGAACGAGCTGGCGGTGACCGGCTCGCCGTTGTGGAACGTCCAGCCGGGCTTCAGCGTGACGGTGAAGTGCTGGGAGTCCTTGGTCTCGATCTTGTCGGCGACCGCCATCTTCAGCTGGCCGGTCTTCGGGTCGAACTCGGTGAGACCCCGGAAGAGGTTGTCCAGCATGCGGCCGCCGCCGACCTCATTGGCGTTGGCAGGCTGCAACGGGCGCTGCGGCTCGTTGCTCTGGTAGCTGAAGACGCCGTTCGGGTCCGTCGCGCCACCGGCGTTGCTGTCCTTGCTGCTGCCGCCGCAAGCCGTCGCGGTCAGCGCCACGGCTATCGCACCTGCGACCCAGGCTGCGCTCTTTGCACCGCGCATGGGTTTGCCTCCTCAGGAGTCCACTGTCGTTATGAAACGGGCTCCCAAAGCATTGGCTGACACCCCTGACAGCTGTGCTACGAGAGCCCCGAGTGTGCTCGTGAGTCGGCGCTCCCCACAGCGCGTGACCCATTGACCCGAGCTCAATGGAGCCAACTATTAAGTACGGGCGGCCTGTAAACCACACTTAAAGGGTCTCGCTTTGGTCACATCAGTTACGCGCGAAGACCCGATATCCGGACAAACACATCACAGACAGACAACCGCGAAACGGACTGTTAGCACTCCATTCGGACAGTGATCGCCGCTATCCGGACAAGAGCACTTCATAATTCCCTTGCGCGACGAACACATGATCGGACATCAGGCCGGCGTCACTCCAGCCCCACGCCGACGGCCCGGCACCCCGCGCGATGCGGAATGCCGGGCCGTCGGTACGTACCGGCGCCGACC
>NZ_JBHVHQ010000497.1:0-6378 GCF_042800135.1 Streptomyces sp. NPDC057654
GTCCAGGAGCGCGTCCACGTCGCCCGCCGCCAGCGCCCGGTTCCCCCAGTCGTCGAACTCCGCCGACCAGGAGGGCGGCTGCGGCCCCGCGTGCCGCAGCGCGGCGAGGTTGTGGGTGAAGAAGCCGCTCCCGACGATCAGCACGCCCTCGTCGCGCAGCGGCGCGAGGCGGCGGCCGATGTCCATCAGCCGCCGCGGGTCGAGGGAGGGCATGGAGACCTGGAGGACGGGGATGTCGGCGTCCGGGTACATCTCGACGAGCGGGACGTACGCGCCGTGGTCCAGGCCCCGGTCGGGGATGTCCTGTACGGGCGTGCCGGCCGCGCGGAGCGTGGCGCGCACCCGGTCCGCGAGGCGGGGCGCGCCCGGCGCCGCGTACCGCACCCGGTAGTAGTGCTCGGGGAAGCCCCAGAAGTCGTGGACGAGCGGCACGGTCCCGGTGGCGCCGAGGGCGAGCGGCGCCTCCTCCCAGTGCGCTGAGATCATCAGTATCGCGGTGGGCCGGGGCAGTCCGGCGGACCAAGCGGCGAGCTGGCCGGGCCACAGCGCGTCGTCGGCGAGCGGCGGCGCACCGTGCGAGAGATAGAGGGCGGGCATACGCCCGCCGGTCGCGGACGCGAACGCGGCGGCGGCCTCGGATGCGGGAACGGTGGCGGACACGTGCCTCTCCAAGATTCCGGGTACTTGAACTCTCAAGCTAGTAAGTGCACCCTACTCCGGAATTGTTTAACCTTCAAGAATCCAGCTTCGAATGAAACAGTGGACGCCATGACGAACCAACCCGCGGCAGAGACTCGCTGGCTCAATGACGAGGAGCAGAGCATCTGGCGCGCGTACCACCACGCCTGGACCCTCCTAGAGGACCACCTCGACCGCCAGCTCCAGCGCGACGCCGGGATGCCGCACATCTACTACGGCCTTCTCGTCCTGCTCTCCGACGCCCCGCGGCGCCGGATGCGCATGACCGACCTCGCCCAGAACGCCAAGATCACCCGGTCCCGGCTCTCGCACGCCGTCTCCCGGCTGGAGAAGAACGGCTGGGTGCGGCGCGAGAACTCGCCCGACGACAAGCGCGGCCAGCTCGCCGTCCTCACCGACGAGGGGTTCGAGACCCTGAAGGCGAGCGCGCCGGGCCATGTCGCGGCGGTGCGCGCGGCCATCTTCGACCGGCTCACACCCGAACAGGCCAGGTCGCTCGGCGAGATCTGCCGCGTGATGGCCGAGGGCCTCCAGCCGGAGGGCGCCGACCTGCCGTGGCTGCGCTAGCGCGCGGCCGTCGCCGGAGCCGAAGCCGGAGCCACGTGCCGCCGTCGCCGCAGGGCTCGGCCGTACGGGCGTGACACCCGGCCGTACGGGCGTGCCGCCCCCGCATGCCCGTAACGCCGCCGTACGCCCCGTACGCCCGTACGCGCACGCGGAAGGCCCCTGCTGCACAGCAGGGGCCTTTCACGTGTGTACGAGCGAGCCTCGCCCCCGTACGGACCGGGTCAGTGCGCCATCACCGGAATGGCGTCCTCCAGCGCGGCCTCGCCATCGCCGGAGCCCGCCTGGGGGCCGCCCTGACGGCCGGCGTTGACGAGCGTGAACGCGATCACCGACGACAGCAGCAGGATGCCGAACGCCCACCAGATGGCGGTGGAGGTGCCGTGCATCATGGCGTTGAGCTTGAGCGCCTGCACGGACGCGGGCGTCGTGGCGGAGGCCACGTGCGACGTCGCGTACGCGGTGGTGGCGCTGGCCGCCACGGTGTTCAGGAGCGCGGTGCCGATCGCGCCGCCGACCTGCTGCGAGGTGTTGACCATCGCGGAGGCGACGCCGGCGTCGCGCGGCTGCACGCCGTGCGTGGCCAGGCTCATGGCCGGCATGAAGGCCGTGCCCATGCCGAGGCCCATCAGGACCAGGCCGGGCAGGATCAGCGCCGGGTACGAGCTGCCCGCGCTGAGCTGGGTCAGGATCAGCAGGCCGATGGAGGCGACCAGGAAGCCCGGCCCCATCAGCAGCCGCGCCGGGACGCGGGTCATCAGCCGGGCGCCGATCTGCGTCGAGCCGGTGATCATGCCCGCGACCATCGGGAGGAAGGCCAGGCCGGTGGTGACCGGGGTGTAGCCCTTCACGACCTGGAGGTAGTAGGTCAGGAAGAGGAACAGGCCGAACATGCCGATGACGGCGAGACCGAGCGCGAGGTAGACGCCGCCGCGGTTGCGGTCGAGCACGACGCGCAGCGGCAGCAGCGGGTTCTTCACCCGCGACTCGACGGTCACGAAGGCGGCGAGCAGCACGACGGCGCCGACGAACAGGCCGATGGTGATGCCGGCGCCCCAGCCGTCGGACTCGGCGCGGGTGAAGCCGTAGACCAGCGAGACCAGGCCGAGGCTGGCCAGGATGACGCCGGGGATGTCGAGCCTGGAGGGGTTGCGGCTGCCCTCGGGCTCACGGATGACGAAGACCGCGCCGGCCGCGGCGACGGCGGCGAACGGGATGTTCACGAAGAACGTCCAGCGCCAGTCCAGGTACTCGGTGAGCACGCCGCCGAGGAAGAGGCCGATGGCCGCGCCGCCGCCGGCGATGGCGCCGAAGATGCCGAACGCCTTGGCGCGCTCCTTGGCCTCCGTGAACAGCACCGCGAGCAGCGAGAGCGCGGCGGGCGCGAGCAGGGCGCCGAAGATGCCCTGGAGCGCGCGGGCGCCGAGCAGCATGCCGGTGTTGCTCGCGATGCCGCCGAGGGCGGAGGCGACGGCGAAGCCGACGAGGCCGATCAGGAAGGCCCGCTTGCGGCCCCACAGGTCGGCGACGCGGCCGCCGAAGAGCAGCAGCCCGCCGAAGGCGAGCGCGTAGGCGGTGATGACCCACTGCCGGTTGCCGTCCGAGATGCCGAGGTCGGCCTGGGCGGAGGGCAGCGCGATGTTCACGATGGTGGCGTCGAGGACGACCATCAGCTGGGCCAGCGCGATGAATATGAGCGCTTTCCAGCGCCGGGGATCGAGTTGACGGACGGTATCTGGCATGGGTGTAGCCGCCTAGCGGTGCGGAGGGTGGAAAAACGGGACACAGGACACGACGTGCGCCGGGTGCCGGACGTGACACAGGACGTGCGGCGTACGACGGACCCGTTGAACGCTGTTGAACGCTACGGACGTCGATTGTTGCGGAAGGGTCTGACAACAGGGTCGGGGCAGATCGCTCGGGCAGGAGCGGGAAGCCGGTTCATGGCGTGCGGCGCAGGTCCTCCAAGGTCGCGGCGGCGCCGGTGAGTTCGGAGCGGGCCGGGGTCATCAGGCCGTCCAGGAACAGCTGGAGGTGCCGGTGCACGAACTGGTCGAAGTTCAGACAGCCGCTGCCGGGCAGCGGGCGGGTGAGCTGCGTGAGGGCCACCATCAGATCGCCGACGGCGATGTCGGAGCGGAGCGCGCCCGCGTCGCGGGCGGCGCCCATCACCGCCTCGATCGCCCGGTCCAGGCGCTCGCGCGCCGCGGTGAGATCCGGGTGGTCGCGCTCGACGCCCTGGGCGAGCAGCGGGCACAGGGCCCCGATGCGCTCGTCCGCCGCGGCGTGCACGAAGCGCCTCAGCGCCAGGAAAGCATCGGGCTCCTCAGCTCGTACGCGTTCGGCCTGTTCCGCGATGCGGGACATGACCGAGAGGGTGACATGGTGGATCAGTTCGGACCGATCCGCGAAGTGCCGGTACAGAGTGGCATTGCCCACCCCGGCCCGTCGAGCGATTTCATCGAGCGGCACCTCGATCCCGTGTTCGACGAGCATCTCGCGGGCCGCCGCGACGATCCGCTCGCGATTGCGCACGGCGTCGGCGCGGAGCCGCAGCCGGGGATGCGCGGGCTTCGCGGCGTCGGTGGCGGCGGTGGCTGCCATCGGGGCACTCCCTTCTCTGGTTCCTCTGGTTCCACTGGCTCACCGGTTCGCCGGATCCACTGGCCGCGTCGCGGGCATCGCCGCGGTTTCACCTGTGGGTCGGCCGGCGGACGGGGTCCGGGCCGGTGCGGTACGGGGATTTCCGTACGTATCAGTAACTTCGCCCCCTGGAACCGGGGACCGACTCCCCGGTTGTGCGGGACGTATCTGAAAACGGGGAGGGGGTCCCCGGATATTTCGCGGGACGGGTGTGACCTGTGGCACATCCGGCAATTCCGGCATGACGCGCCACATCCGCCTCCGCGCACCCCCTCCCCCGCTCACCCGTCCGCCGTAACCGAACAAGCGCGCGGACACTCTCCGGAACAGGGTGAACACAGAGAGCGCCCGCGCTCAGGCGGTCGCTCCCGCACCCCGAGGTGATCGGCATGCCCCACATAGCCTCCGCGCTCGTGGCCACGACGGTGACGACCGCGCTCGCCCTCCCGCTCACCGCCCCTGCCGTCCCCACCGCCCCCGGCGCCCCTCACAGTTCCAGCGCCCCCAAGCCCGCCGCGCACGCGCCGCCGTCCCCGTCCGCGCCCGCCGCGGCCCGGCCCGGCGCCCGCCCGGCGCCGACCAGGCCGACCGGACCGACCGGGCCGGCAGCCGTCGCCGACCGCCCGTACGGCCCGTGCGCACTCACCGGCATCCGGGACCACGTCTCCGAGGTCGGGCGCACGCCGCCGGGGTACGCGAGATCCAGCGGGACGGTGCGCGCCATCACCCTCTTCATCGACTTCCCCGACGCCCCGGCCGCCGGTCCCGTCGCCGAGCGCTACGGCGAGTTCTTCCCGATGGCCGCGGACTACTTCCGGGCCGCCTCGTACGGGCGGCTGGACTACCGCGCCACCGCGCACGCCCGCTGGATCCGGATGTCCCGGCCGTTCGCCGCGTACGGCATCGGCCGCGGCACGCCCTTCGACCCCGCCTCGGGCAGCGGCTACTACGCGATATCCAAGGAGATCCTCGCCGCCGTCGACCGCGATATCGACTTCAGCCGGTACGACCTCATCAACGTCCTGGCCACCCCGAACGCCGGGCCGCCCGCCACCGAGTCCGTCCTGTCCGTCACTTTCAGCGGCGGCCCGATCGGCCTCGACACCGACGACGGCGTCCCCTTCACCAACGCCTCCTTCATCTGGAGCCGGCAGACCGGCGACAGCGCCTTCCGGGTCCTCGACCACGAGGTCGCGCACGCCTTCGGCCTCCCGGACCTCTACTACACCGACGGCAAGAGGCGACCGCCGCCCGTCGGCCACTGGGACCCCATGGACGAGGACTGGGGGCCGGCCGACGACTTCCTCGCCTGGCACAAATGGAAGCTGGGCTGGCTGCGCGCCGGGCAGGCGCACTGCGTCACACGCCCCGGCACGAGCACCTACACGCTGACGCCCACCGCGGCCGCGGGCGGCCTCAAGCTCGTCGCCGTTCCGCTCTCCGGCAGCCGCGCCATCACCGTCGAGGCCCGTGACCAGGGCCCCCTCGACCCGACGGTCTGCCGCCCCGGCGTGCTCGTCGCCTCCGTCGACGCCGCCGCGGCCACCGGCACCGGCCCGGTCCATGTCGCGGACGCCACACCGGGCAGCGGGGGCTGCGCCACCGACGACCCGAACGTCGACGCGGAGCTGAGCGACGCCGCGTACCGGGCGGGCCAGACCTTCGCGGCCGAGGGCGTGCGCGTCGAGGTGCTCGGCCAGGACGGCGCGGGCCGCTGGCGCGTGCGCGTCACGTCGGAGCGCTGAGCGAGCGCGTCACCTCCGCTCCCCACCAGAGCGCCACCAGAGCGCCTCCTCCCGCACCTTCGGACCGGAAGGGAACCGTCATGGACCCCAGCCGCCCCCCGATACGCGCGCCGCGCCGCGGCCTCGTCCTCGCCGCTACCGCGCTCCTCGCCGCCGTCGCCGCGACCGCCGCCGGCTCCTCCCCCACCGCCCCCGCACCCGCCGCTCCGGGCTCCTCCGCCGCCGGGCAGCGGCTGGGGACCGACCCCCGCCCCGGCACCGCCGTCCCGTCCGGTGGCGGGTCCTGCGTCCTCGCCCCCGGCGCCGGGGCGCAGATGTCCGAGGGGCTGCCCACCGCCCCGGGCTATGTGCGCGGCACGGGCACGGTCCGCGCGCTCACCCTCGCGATCGACTTCCCGGACGCTCACGGGCGCGGCACGGCGCGACAGCGGTACGCGGAGTTCTTCCCCCGGGTGAGGCAGTGGTTCAAGGCCGCCTCGTACGGGCGGCTCGACTACCGCCCCGCGCTGCCCCTCACGCACTGGCTGCGGATGCCGCACTCCTTCCGCTCGTACGGGATCGAGCGCGGCTCCACCTTCGAGCCCGGGTACCGGCGGCTGCTGCGCGACCTCGCCCACGCCGCCGCCGAGGCCCGCCCGGCCGTGGACTTCCGCCCGTACGACCTGGTGAACGTCCTGGTCACGCCGAACGCCGGGCCGCCCGCCACCGACACCGTGCTGTCCGTCAC
>NZ_JBHVHQ010000498.1:0-6360 GCF_042800135.1 Streptomyces sp. NPDC057654
GCGCTGCACGCGTCGATGGCCTGACGGCCCCCGGCCCCGGCTTCCCCGGGCCCCAAACCACCCCGGCCCCGCGAGCCCGTCGCGCGGGCCCCGCACCAGAACTAGGCACCCGCACCATGGCAACAGACGACAAGAACCGCGCCACCGCCGCCGCGATCCTCCCGCTCGTCGGCGGCGCCGGGAACATCGACACCATCGCCCACTGCATGACCCGCCTCCGCCTCTCGCTCCGGGACCGCTCCCTGGTGCGGGAGGAGGAGCTGAAGGCGCTGCCCGCCGTGATGGGGGTGGTGGACGACGACACGTACCAGATCGTGCTGGGGCCGGGTACGGTCGCGAGGGTCACGCCGGAGTTCGAGGCGCTGGTGGCGGAGGCACGTACGACGGAGGAACCCGCCTCCCCCACCCCGCATGCCGTGACAGCCGAGGAACTGGCGGCCCAGGGCGCGGCCATCAAGGACCGTCAGAACGCGCGTAACGCGACGCCGGTCAAGCTGTTCCTGCGCAGGATCGCGAACATCTTCGTGCCGCTGATCCCGGCGCTGATCGGCTGCGGCATCGTGGCGGGCATCAACGGCCTGCTGGCGAACCTGGGCTGGCTGCCGGGGATCGTCCCGGCGCTGACGGCGATCGCGTCCGGGTTCATGTCGCTGATCGCGGTGTTCGTCGGCTACAACACGGCGAAGGAGTTCGGCGGGACGCCCATTCTGGGCGGGGCGGTGGCGGCGATCATCGTCTTCGCGGGGGTGCAGAACGTCAGCGCGTTCGGCCAGAAGCTCGCACCGGGCCAGGGCGGCGTGCTGGGCGCGCTGGGCGCGGCGCTGCTCGCCGTGTACGTGGAGAAGCAGTGCCGAAAGTGGGTGCCGGAGTCGCTCGACGTGCTGGTCACGCCGACGCTCACGGTGCTGGTCTCCGGGCTGGTCACGATCTTCGGCCTGATGTTCGTCGCGGGCGAGGTCTCGACGGCCATCGGCGACTTCGCCAACTGGCTGCTGGCGAACGGCGGCGCGGGCGCGGGCTTCGTGCTCGGCGGCCTCTTCCTCCCGCTGGTGATGCTCGGCCTGCACCAGGCCCTGATCCCCATCCACACCACGCTGATCCAGCAGCAGGGCTTCACGGTCCTGCTGCCCATCCTCGCCATGGCGGGGGCGGGCCAGGTCGGCGCGGCGGTGGCGGTCTATCTGCGGCTGCCGCGCAACGAATCGATCCGCAAGACGATCAAGTCGGCGCTCCCGGCCGGTTTCCTGGGCGTCGGCGAGCCCCTCATCTACGGCGTATCGCTCCCGCTGGGCCGCCCCTTCATCACGGCGTGCGTCGGCGGCGCATTCGGCGGCGGCTTCATCGGCCTCTTCAACCAGCTCGGCGACGCGGTCGGCTCCACGGCCATCGGCCCGTCCGGCTGGGCACTCTTCCCGCTCCTCAAGGGCGACCACGGATTGGGCACGACGGTCGCGATCTACGCGGCGGGGCTGGTGGCCGGGTATGTGGTGGGGTTCGTGGCCACGTACTTCTTCGGCTTCAGCAAGCAGATGCTGACGGAGTTGAACGAGCCGCAAGGGGCGGAGGGTTCGGGGGCCGCCGGGATCGCCGCACCTGAGACCGGTGCCGCTGGCGGGCCCCTGGTCAGCCCTGTTCAGAGCAGATGAGTCGGCAGCAGTGCGTGGGAGGTCAAGAAGCACAGGCCCTGTCTTGTTTCGCGTATGTCTCCCCCTTCGCGTAGGCGCCGCACGCGAGAACAGTGCGCGGCCCCTTGGCGGACGCCCGTAATATCACCAGCGTCTTCTGGTAGGGCGGATCGCCACTGTTTTGGAACTTGATATACCCGGTCGCCCCCTCGAATTCCACGCTCCTGAACGCGCTGCGTATTCCAGCGGTCGTCAGATTGTCGCTGCCGCGCGCGATCTCGGCCGCTTTCGCCAGCGCGTGCAGCGCGTCGTAAGCGACTGCCGAGCGGCCGTCCTGCCGCCACGGGTCGACGCGTTGCACAAACGCGTCGTAGTCGCGCGCATAGTCTTTGGTCTCATCGGTAGCACGAGGGTCGTCCTTCGGGAGACTGTGTGATGAGTAGTACAGTCTCAGCCACTGCTTTCCGTTGAAAGCGCCGTTGGTTGCCATGTTGGTCAGATCGTTTCCTCCCAGCACGGTCAGACCATTTCGAGTGCAGGTGCTCCGTTCATCCATGGCATCGAGGAAGGCGCTGAAGTCACGCGCACGCGTGGCCCAGTACACGATCGAACGCGGGTGCGCCTTGAGGAGGTCGCACACACTGTCCGCGAGGCTGCTCGCACTGTCCAAGTCAGCGTTTGCGTCCGGGTCGGAAACAATACCACTCTGGTCAAAATTGATCGTAAATCGTGAAGCTCTTGACGCGAGGGATTCGAATTGCGTCTGGAACCTCTTGGCCAGGCTCCTGCTGTACAGATCCACTTCCCTCTCGACAACGATCGCGTGATCGGCCGTAGTGCACCCGCCGGCGCCCCCTCCACGGGGCACGATGCGAAATTCATGTGCGAACTTCGCTGCGATACGGGCCTCGGTCGAATTCTTCGGGGTCAAAGGCCAGTAGGTGCCGTCAAACGCACTCCCCATTTCATCTGCGGTCGCCGTGGTACCCACCACTGGAATGTGTGCCTTTTCGAGCACCTGGAGGGCTTTCTTGGTCTCCTCCCGGCTCTGCGCCAGCCCGATCACCCCCACAATCTTCTTGCGGCCCTCACCCTGCGGCTGCTCGCCGATTTCCTTGACCAGCGCCTCCGCCTCGCTCTCGGCGTTCTCAAAGAAATCCCCCACGTGACGTTCTTCGACGATCAATGGAATCAACTTCTGGTTGGTCACCGCCGCATCGTTCAGCCTTTTCTGGTATAGAGCGATGCCGCGCAGTTCAGGAATCGAACTGTCGAATTGTGCATCGGACTCGCTCGTGGGTTCGCTTGCCCCTATGTGCACCACAGTTCGAACCGCCCGCTCCGCGGGGAACGCCTCGGCCCGCTTGTTCTCCCGAGCGATCGCTTGTAGAGCAGCGGCCCATTCCTGCCGGCGTACCGTAGGAGGGGTAGCCGCGCCAGGACCGGCGATGGGCTCGTTGCCGTCGGCACAAGGCGACGGCATACTCAGGCCGATCAACGGCCTCGCGGCGATGACCAGCAGCATGGTGCAGAGCACGGCCAGGACGGTCATGAGCACCGTCTGGACACGCCAGTCGATTCGGTACCGCTTGGGGGCCACGCACTGCACGGGCTCTTTGCCCGGCGTGAAGGATTGCTCCGGCAGCAGTGTCGACACCGTTGCCCCGTCGGGCTGGTGCGACAACAGCCCTGTTTCGGTGAGGTTGCGCTCCTGGGCATTCAGTTCGGCGAGGAATTCCGGCGACAGCCGACCTACCCCGATGACCAGCGGGCCGAGAGCCCGGCTATCGCTCCGTGTGCTGCTGAAGGAGCGCAGGAACCGCTCGGCCACCCGGCTTCCTTCTGTGCCGGGCATGGGCAGCGCCACCAGCAAAGCCGGCCGAGCGGTTCGTCGCCTCCGCTTGGGAAGCAGGCGGCCGACAGCGGGCCTGCTCAAGTCCGCCAACAGGGCCCGCACGAGAATTCTCTCCAGGAACTCCAACGCATCCTGGTGCTGGGAATCTCCCACCGGCAGGGACAGGTGCACTCTCTGCACACTGGCGACATCGCTCAGCACCTCAAAAAGTCCCTCGCGGCTACCGCGTCGGTCCAGCTCCTCACCAAGCCAGCCGCGTAAGAGCCTGCGGGTCTTCCGTCGTACCCACAGCCATCGCGGCAGGGTCCTCAAGAGGGGTTGGAGCACCGACTCCAGCAGCCAGCCCGGCAGCCCTCCGGGCACGGTGGGCGCTTGCCTTCCGCCAAGCACCCACAACGCTTTGAGCAGGCCGCCGCGTCCGACGCGCTCGCTGTAAACGTGGTCGCGCAGCAGCCTCGCCTCGTTGGGGTTGTCCTCCCCTTCCAGAGGATTACGAAGGCGCTTGACGAAATCTCTCAGAAGCTCGAAGTCCGAGAAATTATTCGGCGTCATGTTCCGAGGCACGCCCCGTGCCATTTTGCTGCCCGCCTTCTCGGCCAGCAGCGGCGGCGGCTCCTGTCTGTCGAACTCCAGCTCTACGGAGGCGTATGGAACAAGCTTTCCGTCTTTATGGAGGCCGCCCTCCAATGCCCCGACAACCCGCCGCACTCGCTCGGTGTACGTTCTGCCCTCACCCGGAACGCCCAGGAGAATCAATGGCGGTGTGTGCTGTAGACGCCCGCGTTCGCTCGGCGCCACGGCAGCGCGGAATTCACGGATGAAGTTGGAATCCCCGGCGACATTAGGAAACCAATTCGATGAATCTGAAGACGCGGACACGCAATCATCCCCCTCGAATTCGTCGCGGAACCCGAAGTCTTCGCCCCCGCCGTCGGCTTGGTCAATACATTCACGCACTCCGGAGAGCAGGAGAACATCGACCTTGCCCGACACTTCCGCCGCCAGTTCGAAATATACTTGAAATTCGATTCGCGCTGCCTTCACTCATCCGGCAAGGCCGACAAATGCACGTGACGCCCTCAAGCGGCCGTCGAGAGCGTGGAGGCGGGTCCGGGGTTGTTCCCCGACCGACTGCCTATCCCGATGTAATGACGAGAGTGGAGAGAACCCCCGCCAAAGTGCTCACGTGGGGGCCCAATCGGGCGGCTTCTCCACTCTGTTGCACGGTGAACCACTCCGGCAACGCGAAGTAGAACGGGCCGGTGGCAATAGGGCAGTTGCGCGCACTCCGGCGCGGCGAATCGATCCCGCGGCACCAGAAGAAGGCCGACAGCAACAGGGCGAGCCGAGGATCCACGCCTCCCGCCCGCTGAGAGCCCGGACAGCCCGGCCCAGCCTCGCCCAGTCTCGTAGAACTGGTGGATCGCGTTCCTGGTCGCGGGGCTAGGGTGGGAGCCCATGGAGAAGTGGGGCGCGAGTCTGTACGGAAATCCTTGTGGCGGCTGTGGCTTCGAGTGGTCGCTGACGCCGGAGGAAGCGATCCGGATCGTGGAGGGACTGCCCGCTCACGGCCGTGGCCTCCTGGCGGGCCGCACGGGTTATGAGCGCCATCCCGACCTGGGGTGGACGCCCGCGGCCTACCTCAGTCACATCACCGACAACCTGCGCAACTGGGCCGAACGGCTCGCCGGGGCCCGGCTGTCGGGGGCGGTGGACGTCCCCGGCTACGACCCGGACCTGATGGCCGAGGGCCGCAACTACAACGAGATCGCGATGGCGGCGGCCCTGTGGTCGCTGGAACGGGCGGCGGACGCCTGGGCGGAGTCGGTGACCGCCGCGCTGGCGGCCGGGGTCGTGCTGCGGCACGCCACACGGGGTGCGCAGCGCGCGGAGGACGTGGCCCGCAACAACGCCCATGACGGGCACCACCACCTCTGGGACATCGAGCGCATCCTGCGCTGCGCCGGTCAGCCGGGTTCCTGATCGCGTCACTGCCCGGACCTTCACGTGCCGGCGGGAGGGGGTTATCCCAACCGCCGTGCACGAGGGCTGACCGGTCCGCCCACGGCGTCGGCCGGTTCGGCCGTGTAGTCGGGCAGGTCGATGCTGCTGACCCGCTTGCCCATCTTCAGCATCTGGCCGAGGATCCAGCGCCGGTTCAGCAGCCCGTTGCGCATCCGCAGCCCGGTCGCGGTGGCGGGCGCCAGGAACGGACCGGTGCGATCGCCGCCCTTCTGGCAGCCCTGGGCGTAGTCGCGCAGGGTGTGCTCGTAGCGGGGGAAGGCGGTGCGGTGGTCGCCGCGGGCCCGGGCCAGCTCGCCGGCCAGGACGTACGCCGCCACTACGGCGGTGCCGGTACCCATCCCGCCGATGGTGGCCCCGCAGGCGGCGTCGCCGAGCAGGGCGATCCGGCTGGTGGACCAGGCGGGGACGTCGGCCCGGCTGATCGAGTCGAAATACAGCTCGGGGGACTGCTCCAGGCTCTCCAGCAGCCCGGGGACTTCCCAGCCGAGGCCCGCGAAGGCGTCCCGGATCAGTGTCTTCTGCCGCGCCACGTCATGGCGGTCGTAGCGGAGTTCGGCCGAGGCGAAGAGGAAGAGGGCGCCCGCCCGCGTCAGGTCGCGGTGGTCGGCGCCGACGGCGGCAAGCCGGCCGGGGACGTTGAGGCCGACTGAACCAGGAGGCAGGCCGAGGTAGTTGGGCAGCTGCCAGGTGGCCGCGTAGTAGCCGAGGTGACGGACGTAGCGCTCCTCCGGGCCGAAGGCGAGCCGCCGGACGTTGGAGTGCAGCCCGTCGGCGCCGATCACCAGGTCGAACTCGCGTGGCGCGCCGTGCTGGAAGGCCACCCGGACGCCGGTGGGCGTCTCCTCCAGGGCGGTG
>NZ_JBHVHQ010000499.1:0-6350 GCF_042800135.1 Streptomyces sp. NPDC057654
GTCCACTCCGGGCCGCCGTGCACCGGGCGCAGATACACCTCGCCCAGATACGAGGCCATGACATGGCCGACGGTGCCCGTACGGATGTCCACGACAAGTGGCCGTTGCGTTGGGGAGCCGCGCTCCCCCGGTGAACTGTCCATGGTCTGAATATCGGTCGCCCGGCGGCGCCCTTTAACTCCCGTGCCCCGGACGTATCGCACTCGTTGGGACTACCGTCCTTAGTGGCCCGAATGTCCAAGGGGAAGCCTTGAACACAGCTCTGCGCGATGCTATGGCCGCATCACGTATGACCGCCGGTTGTCTCGCCCGTACAGTCGGGGTGTCGACCAAGACCGCGGAACGATGGCTGTCGAACCCCGCTCGCGTTCCGCATCCACGGACCCGGGACGGGGTGGAGGCGGCGCTGGGAGTGAGTGCCGACGTGCTGTGGCCCAAGAGCGTCCGTTCCACCATGAAGGTGGGCGCGGACCGGGAGATCGTGTCAGCGTACCCCTACCGCAACGCGTGCCCCAGGGCGGTGTGGGCCGCCCTCATCCACTCCGCCACGCGGAACATCACCTTCGCGGGGTACACCAACTACTTCGTCTGGCAGGAGCATCCGCGGCTCGCCGCCCGGCTGGCGGCCAAGGTCGCGGCCGGCTGCGAGGTGCGCTTCCTGCTGGGCGACCCCGCGTCGGCGGTGACGCGCCGCCGCGAGGAGATCGAAGGGGTGCCGCTGACGGTCTCCACGCGGATCAGGATCACCCTGGCCGCGCTGGAGGAGGCGGGCGAACGGTCGGGAATCGAGGCCCGGTTCAGCGATGAGCACATCGCGCTGTCGGTCTTCGCGTTCGACGACCAGATGCTGGTCACCCCGCACCTGTCGAGCCTCCTCGGCCACGAGTCGCCGATGCTGCACCTGCGGCGGCTGGGGGAGGACGGGCTGTACGACCGGTTCGCGGGCCATGTCGCGGCGTTGTGGGAGGACGGCCGCCCGGTGTGGGGCGCCCCGGCGGACGCACGGAGCTGAGCTGACCGGTGTGCGTACGCCCGCCCGTACGCGCACCGGCCCGGCGGGCGCCTCAGGAAGCCGGCGGGTCGTCGAGAACCGTCACCCCGTACTGCCCCAGGACATCGAGGTGTTCGGCGTCGTGGCGGGCGTCGGCGGGGCCGATCGCGTGGAAGTAGCCCTCGACGGCGCCCGGGTTGTTGATGACGAGGAGCTCCGCCGTCGGCGTGATCGCCTGGAAGGTGTGCGGGACCAGCCGCGGCCCGTAGATATAGGCCCCCGGCCCGGCGTCGTGCACCTCGCACTCGTCGAGCGACTCCGACCCCGCCCAGAACCGCACCCGCCCGGACAGGACGACCCAGCTCTCGTCCTCCCGGCTGTGCCGGTGCAGTGGCGGCGCGTCCCCGCGGTCCACGGTGACCCGCATGACGGTCACCGCTCCATCGGTCTCGGCGGTGCTCACGACCTGCTCGAAGGTGGTCTTGTAGTAGCGGACGTCCGGTCCGTCGCCCGGATTCCGTATGAGGGCGATGCTCATATGCGGTCCTCTCGTCGGCGCGCGGTTTTTGGTTGAGGCTTCAAGCATCGCTCGCTCCGGGGCCGCACGCCAGACGCCGCGGCCAACTTGGCTTGTTCCGGGCGCGATCCGCGCGCTGTCCGGTGCCACCGTGCGCCCTGCTCGGTCCGTGCGGCGGCCTCTACCGTGGTGGGCGAGGACGGGGAGGTGGGGCCATGGAGGGCAAGCACCGGTCGCCGATCGGGGACGACGGACATCAGCCGGGCCGGCCCGTGCCGCCGCCCCCGCCTCCCGCGCCCGCCCCCGCGCCGGACGCCGCGTAGCGTGGCCGCGCCCCTCGCAGGCCCGGCCGCCGAGGCCGACGACGACCCCGCGGCACTGGTGGACGGGCTGCTCGGACAGATCGCCGAGCGGCTGGGCCGGCCGGTCCCCGCTCCGTACGCGGCGGCCCTGCGATCCGTGCCCCGCCACCTCTTCCTCCCCGACCGGGTGTGGATCCGCGACGGGAACGGCGGCTACACGCCCCGCGACCGGCACGCGGACCCCCACGGCTGGCTGGCGGCGGCCTATACCGACACCCCGCTGATCACCCAGTTCCAGACGGCCGAGGACGGGACCCGCCTCCCGTCGTCCTCCGTGTCCATGCCGTCCATGGTCGTCCGCGCCCTCGAACTGTCCGCGCTCGACGACGGCATGCGGGTCCTGGAGATCGGCACGGGCACCGGGTTCAACGCGGCGCTGCTGTGCGCGCGGCTGGGCGACGACCGGGTGACGACCGTCGAGATCGACCCCGCCCTCCACGCGCGGGCCGGCCGCGACCTGGCCGCCGCCGGATTCGCGCCCCGCCGCGTCCTGGCGGACGGGGCCGCGGGCTGGGCTGCCGCCGCGCCCTACGAGCGGGTCCTGGCCACGTGCTCGGTGCGCGCCGTGCCGCCCGGCTGGCTGGCCCAGACCGCCCCCGGAGGACGCGTCGTCACACCGTGGGACAGCCCGTGGTGCTGCTACGGCACCCTGGCGCTCACCCGGCACCGGGACGGCACCGCCTCCGGCCCGTTCAGCGCCTTCGGCTCGTACATGGTGCTGCGCGGCCAGTACGCCGACGTCGAACTCGGCCGCGACCTCCTGCGCCCCGGACAGGCCCACGACGAGTCCCGTACGGCGCTCTCGCCGTGGACGGTGGCCGGCGGGGATCTCGACGCCGAGTTCCACCTCGGCCTGACCGTGCCCGGCGCCTGGTTCTCCTGGGACGACGCCCCCGAGGCGGACGGGGCGCACACCCGGCTGTGGATCGGCGACACCGGGGCGACGTCGTGGGCGAGCGTCGACTACGACGGCCGCGGCGTCGCCTCCTTCCGCGTCCGCCAGCACGGACCGCGCCGCCTGTGGGACGAGATCGAGCGGGCGTACGCCGCCTGGGACCGGCTCGGACGCCCGCCGGTCGACCGCCACACCCTGACGGTGGACTCCGGCGGAGCGAGCACCGTCACCGCGGACTGATCTGACCCTGACAACATCTCCTTAGCGGTCCGTTAGTGGAACGCCAACGCGGTCTTCCAAGCTGGTTGTCGTCCGGGAGAGACCGGAAGAGAGACGAGAGACCAGAGCAACGGGAGACATGATGTACACCGCGAGCACCGCCGCCAACCGCCTTCGTCCGAGCGGCCGCACCGGGCGCCGGGTCGCCGCAGCGCTTGTCGCGGCGGCGGCGCTGGGGCTGGGGGCGACGGCCTGCGGGCAGGGGGACGGGGACGGGGCGGCGAAGGGCGCAGGCTCTTCGAACGCTTCCAACTCCTCGGGGGCGTCCGCTTCTCAGCACGACTCGGCCTCGTCGGCCACGTCCCAGGACGGGGCTGCGGGCAACTCGTCGAACGACTCCGCCGCGCAGGGGCACAACAGCGGCAGCAAGTCCGCCCCCGAAGGCGGCGGCGTCGCCAACGCGGGCAACCACCAGGTGATCGTGGGCAAGATGAGCTACCTCGCGCCCAGCAAGCTGCTCGTCAAGCCCGAGGACGGCGGCAAGGCCCGTGAGTTCGACGTCGCCAACGCCATGGAGATCCGCGGGGCGGCCGCGATCTGCGGCGGGGCCGACGGGACCGTGACGATCGGCAAGGACGGCTACGGCACCAAGCGGTGCACCGCGGACCAGTTGGAGAAGGCCGCGAAGACCGGCAGTGTCGTCGTCCGCGTCACCATGAACACCACGTCCGGCGTCCCGGTCCCGGACCTGGTCGAGGAGAAGTACCACCCGTAGGCCGCCCCCACCCAGACTCCGCACGCCCGGTGAATCCCCCCTCCGGGCGTGCGGGCTTTTTTGGCGAGAGCGGGAGGGGTCAGCCCGTTTCGCGCCAGCGGTTGGTGATCGGCAGGCGGCGGTCCTTGCCGAAGCCCTTGGCGGAGATCTTCGTGCCCGGCGGGTACTGCCGCCGCTTGTACTCCGCGGTGTCGACCATCCGCAGGACGCGCGTGACCAGCTCCGCCTCGAAGCCCGCCGCGATGATCTCGGCGCGGCCCTGGTCGCGGTCCACGTACAGCTCCAGGATGCGGTCCAGGACGTCGTAGTCGGGCAGCGAGTCCGTGTCCACCTGGCCCGGCCGCAGCTCCGCGCTCGGCGGCTTGCTGATCGAGTTCTCCGGGATGGGCGGGGTCTCGCCGCGCTCGGCGGCCGACCGGTTGCGCCACTTGGCGAGGCGGAAGATCGAGGTCTTGTAGACGTCCTTGATCGGCCCGTACGCGCCGACGGAGTCGCCGTAGAGGGTCGAATAGCCGCAGGCCAGCTCGGACTTGTTGCCCGGCGCGAGCACGATGTGGCCCTCCTGGTTGGAGAGGGCCATCAGCATGGTGCCGCGCAGCCGCGACTGGAGGTTCTCCTCGGCGAGGCCGGTCAGCCCCAGCGAGCCCATATAGGCGTCGAACATCGGGGCGATGGGGACGGTGCGGAAGTTCAGCCCCGTGCGGCGGGCCAGCTCGGCGGCGTCGCCGATGGAGTGCTCGGAGGAGTAGCGGGAGGGCATCGCGACCCCGTACACGTTCGCCGCGCCGACCGCGTCGCAGGCGATGGCGGCGACGAGCGCCGAGTCGATGCCGCCGGAGAGTCCGATGAGCACGCTGCGGAAGCCGTTCTTCGCGGCGTACGCGCGGAGCCCCACCACCAGCGCGGTGTAGACCTCCTCGTCGTCGTCGAGCCGCTCGGCCCGCCCGCCCGGCGTCTCCGGCTCGTACGGGGGGAGCGGGTCGGCGGAGAGCGTCACGTGCTCGACGCGCAGGCCGTCATCCAGGGTGCCCACGGTCCCGGCCGGCGGCTCGGCCGCGGCGGCGGGCAGGTCGAGGTCGACGAGCACGCACCCCTCCTCGAACTGCGGGGCGCGCGCGATGACTTCGCCGTCCCGGTCGACGACGATCGAGTCGCCGTCGAAGACCAGCTCGTCCTGGCCGCCGGTCATCGCCAGGTAGGCGGTGGTGCAGCCGGCCTCCTGCGCGCGCTTGCGCACCAGGTCGAGGCGGGTGTCGTCCTTCTCCCGCTCGTACGGGGAGGCGTTGACGGACACCAGCAGCCCGGCCCCGGCGCTGCGGGCGGCCGGCACCCGGCCGCCGTCCTGCCACAGGTCCTCGCAGATGGCGAGGGCGACGTCGACGCCGCGCACCCGCACCACGGGCAGCGTCTGGCCGGGCACGAAGTAGCGGAACTCGTCGAAGACGCCGTAGTTCGGCAGGTGGTGCTTGGCGAAGCGGAGGGCGACCCGGCCGCCGTGCAGCACGGCCGCGGCGTTCTTCGGGGCCCCGGCGGGCCGGCCGTAGCGGGGCTGCTCCGACTCGTCGCGGTCGAGGTAGCCGACGATCACCGGCAGCTCCCCGAACCCCTCGGCGGCGAGCCGGGCGGCCAGCGCGTCCAGCGCGGCGCGGCTCGCGTCGACGAACGAGGAGCGCAGCGCGAGGTCCTCGACGGGGTAGCCGGTCAGCGACATCTCGGGGAAGGCCACCAGGTGGGCGCCCTGCTCGGCCGAGTGCCGGGTCCAGTGGAGGATCGTTTCGGCGTTACCGGCGAGGTCGCCGACGCAGGAGTCGATCTGGTTCAGGGCGAGACGAAGTTGAGGCACGCGCCCCAGTGTAATCGTCTGTCTGACGCGATGGGGTGTGAGCGAGGCCACCCGGCGTGGCCGTGGGCCGCGTGTGGTGACGACCGTCTGTCTGCCGCATCCTTGGGTCGGGCGTGTCGCCCGGTCGCGCAAGGGCGCTATCGCACAGGCGTTCAGCGAACATACGTGTGGCGAGGGCGCTGAATCTGTGACAAGCTACGCGATCTGTCCGCGGCATGGTGCGCCGCGAAGAAAACAATGCCCCCTGACGCCCAGTCAGGGGTGCGCACGAGGAGACGTGTTGAGCACGCAGCAGCCATGGGGATACCCGCAGCAAGGCCCCGTAGGCTTCGGACTGGCCATGAAGCGCCGCGTCCCGCTCGGTGTGTGGCTGGGACTGCCACTGATCACCCTCGGGATCTACAGCCTGGTCTGGTACTACAAGATCCACAAGGAGATGGCGGAGTTCGACAGCCGCCGGCAGATCAGCCCCGTCGGCAGCCTGTTGGCGATCACCATCGGCGGGTTCGTGATCATTCCGCCGTTCGTCTCGGTCTTCAACACCGGTCGGCGCATCGCCGACGCGCAGCGGGCCGCCGGTCTCCAGCCCACATGCAGCGCCGGAATCGGCCTGCTGCTGATGTTCGTCATCGGTCTGTACCCGCTCTACTACCAGATCGAGCTGAACAAGATCGTCGACCACTACAACCAGGCCGCCCCCGGCACCCAGGTGCCGCTGGCGTACTGAGATCGACGCCTGCGAGAGACC
>NZ_JBHVHQ010000500.1:0-6340 GCF_042800135.1 Streptomyces sp. NPDC057654
TACACGCCACCGGGCGGCGCCCCTCGCCACACGGGGAAGGGAGGGGGCCCAGGCCCGCCCGGTGCGGTCAGACCCGCTGCCAGAGCGCCGGGACCGCCGGCGGCTCCCACCCCGCGCGGGCCGTGTGGGGCTGGAGGCACCGGTAGCTGGTGCCTCCGTAGGTGACCTGGTCGCCGGCCTTGTAGTCGGTGCCCTCGGCCCAGGTGCCGCCCGGTTGGCTCGGGCCGCCGGTGGGCTGACCGGTGGGCTCGCCGGGCCCCGGCTGCTGCCGGACGTTGAGGACGAAGTCGTACGTGCCCTGCTTCGCCGAGCCGTCCTGGCGCACGTTCATCAGCAGCGCCGGGTTGAAGATCGTGTCGGTCTGGTTGCGCGGCTCGCCCGGGAAGTACAGCTGCGTGGTGAGGATGCGCTGGTTGGGGGCCTGGACCTTGACGTGGATGTGCCGGGTGCGGCCGGGGTAGAGGCCGGGCACGATCGTCTCCAGCTTGAACGCGCCGCGCGCGTCGGTGAACTGGTGCCCGCGGAAGCGGAAGCCCACGTTGTCGTACGCGCCGTTCACGTCCGCCTGCCAGAAGTCCAGCAGGGCGTTGGCGATGGGCCGGCAGGCCAGTCCGAAGACGTAGCCGCTGACCGTGAGCCGGGTGCCCTTCGTGCCGGGCTCCAGGAGCGAGGACCGCAGCGGCGAGTTGGGCTTGAAGTAGGGGCCCTCGGTCTGCTGCGGCGTCGGGTCGTCGCCGTCGTCGCAGTACGGGGTGGGTACCAGGGGTTCCTGCGTCGTCTTGGCGTCGCGGGCCAGGGCCACTCCGCCGAGCACCATCGGCAGCGGCACGGCCGCCAGGGCGACCTTGAGCAGCTTCTTGCGGCTGATGCCGGCCGGCCGTTCCTGCTGTGCGTCGTGTCCGTCGTGCCCGTCCTGCTGTACGCGGTCGTCGTCCATCGGGGCCCTCCTCGTCCGTCGTGCTCGTTGGCCGTATTCGTGGGGCGTGCTCGTCGGCCGTGGCCGTTCCGGCAACGAAGTTATGCGGGCAGCCCGGAGGGGTCGATGGACTCGCCGCGGCGAACGTGGTGATTCCCACTGGCCTCGCGGCGGAAGTCGCCGGGGCTGATGCCGGTCTCCCGGCGGAAGAACCGGCAGAAGTACGCGGGGTCCGCGAACCCCGCCTGGCGCGCCACCTGACCAACCGTCAAATCGGTGCTGGCCAGCAGCCGTTTGGCCTCCAGCGTGCGGGCCCCGCGGATCAGCCGGCCCGGAGTCAGCCCGGTGCTCTGCTTGACCGCCTCGTTCAAATAGCCCACCGATACGCCCAGTTGGGCGGCGAGCGTGCCCACGGACTGCTCGGCGGCGCCCGGCAGCGACAGCAGCCGCGTGAACTCCTGCGACACCATCGAGGCCCGGCCCGTCTCCGCCCCCGGCAGCCGCGCTCCGGAGATCCGCACCGCGCGGGTGAGCAGGACGTGCAGATGCGCCTGGAGCACCGAGATGAAACCCTCCGCCCGCTGGCCGAACTCCCGCCGCATGTCCAGCACCAGCGCCGTGAGCCGGTCCGCCTCCTCGCCGTCGAGGCAGAGCCAGGGGCGCTCCCCGAGCCTGCGCAGCAGCTGCCGGTCCCCGCCGTGGCCGAGCAGGAAGTCGTCGGTGAACAGGATCACCCAGCCGCGCAGCCCCCGCGCCCGCTCCCAGTAGTGCACCTGGCCGGGGGAGATGAGGCACAGATGCGGGGGCACCAGCGGCAGTCGTACGAGGTCGAAGACGTGGTGCCCGGTGCCGCCGGTCACGTACGCGATCTCGTAGAAGGTGTGCCGGTGCGGGAAGTCGGCCCGCGACATCGGCCCGATCGTGTCGAAGGACCCCACGGCGAACGGCAGAATCCCGGGCATGGGCACGTCAAGTCGATGCAGCGGCACGGGACCGTCCGCCGCAGGCCGCGTCTCCTGCGCCCCTCGCGTCACCCCATCAGAGTACGACGGCGGAGCGCAGCCGTCCGTACTCCTCTGCCATCGCCTCCGGCGACCAATGGGCGTTGAGGCCGCTGGGGTTGGGCAGCGCCCAGATCCGCGTGGAGCCGATGACGCGCTCCTGCGGACCGATCTTCGCGCGCTTGTCGTCGAAGGCGACGCGGTACGCGGTGACCCCGACGACGGCCAGCCACTGCGGGCGCAGCCGCTCCACCTTCGCCGCGAGGACGCGCCCGCCCTCGCGGTACTCCTCCGCGCTCAGCTCGTCGGCCCGCGCGCTCGCCCGCGCCACCACATTGGTGATGCCGAGCCCGTACGTCAGCAGCTCCGTCTCCTCGTCCGGCCGCAGCTGCCGCGGCGTGAACCCGGAGCGGTGCAGCACGGGCCAGAAGCGGTTGCCCGGCCGCGCGAAGTGGTGGCCCGTGGCCGCAGACATCAGACCGGGATTGATGCCGCAGAACAGCACCCGCAGACCGCTCGCGGCCACGTCCGGGACGAGGCGGTCGCGAGCGGCCTCCAGCTCTTCGGGCGTGAAGCGCCTGGCGGAGGGGGGCACGTCAGAGGATCGAGCCCGGCGCGTACGCCGCCGCCTCGGGGCGCTGCTTCGCGATCTCCTCGATCCGCGCCACCACCGTCGCCACCTGGTCGGCCGCGGCCCCGGTGAACGACAGCTTGTCGGCCATCAGCTCGTCCAGCCGCGCCCGGTCCAGCGGAATCCGCTCGTCCGCGGCCAGCTTGTCGAGCAGCTCGTTGCGCTCCGCGCCCTGCTCGCGCATGGCGAGCGCCGAGGCCACCGCGTGCTCCTTGATGACCTCGTGCGCGGCCTCCCGGCCGACCCCGGCCCGTACGGCCCCCATCAGCACCTTCGTCGTGGCGAGGAACGGCAGGTAGCGGTCCAGCTCGCGGGCGACGACCGCCGGGAACGCGCCGAACTCGTCGAGGACGGTCAGGAACGTCTCCAGCAGCCCGTCGAGCGCGAAGAACGCGTCCGGCAGCGCGACACGGCGCACCACCGAGCAGGACACGTCGCCCTCGTTCCACTGGTCGCCGGAGAGCTCGCCGGTCATCGAGGCGTAGCCGCGCAGGATCACCATCAGGCCGTTGACGCGCTCGCAGGAGCGGGTGTTCATCTTGTGCGGCATCGCGGAGGAGCCCACCTGGCCCGGCTTGAAGCCCTCCGTCACCAGCTCGTGCCCGGCCATCAGCCGGATCGTCTTGGCGAGCGAGGACGGCGCGGCGGCGAGCTGCACCAGCGCGGTCACCACGTCGTAGTCCAGCGAGCGCGGGTAGACCTGGCCGACCGAGGTGAAGGCCTGCCCGAAGCCGAGGTGCTCGGCGATCCGCCGCTCCAGCTCGGCCAGGTTCGCGGCGTCGCCGCCGAGCAGGTCCAGCATGTCCTGCGCCGTGCCGACCGGGCCCTTGATGCCGCGCAGCGGGTAGCGGGACAGCAGGTCCTCCACCCGCCCGTACGCCACCAGCAGCTCGTCGGCGGCGGTCGCGAAGCGTTTGCCCAGCGTCGTCGCCTGCGCCGCCACGTTGTGCGACCGGCCCGCCATCACCAGCTCGGCGTACTCGCCCGCCAGCTTCCCGAGCCGCGCCAGGACCGCGACGCTCCGGTCCCGTACGAGCTCCAGGGAGAGCCGGATCTGGAGCTGCTCCACGTTCTCGGTGAGGTCGCGGGAGGTCATGCCCTTGTGCACGTGCTCGTGGCCGGCGAGGGCGTTGAACTCCTCGATACGGGCCTTCACATCATGGCGGGTGACCTTCTCGCGCTCGGCGATCGAGGCCAGGTCCACCTGGTCGAGGACGCGCTCGTAGTCGTCGAGCGCGGCGTCCGGCACCTCGATCCCGAGGTCCTTCTGGGCGCGCAGCACGGCGAGCCACAGCCGCCGCTCCAGCGTCACCTTGTACTCGGGGGACCACAGGACGGCGAGCTCCGCGGAGGCGTAGCGGCCGGCCAGGACATTCGGGATGCGGGGCTTGGCAGTCACAAGACGTCAGTCTACTGGCGGTTTACGCAGGCCAGCGCCGCGGTCCGAGTTGTACGTTGCTACGAATACCCGGTGCTGCGAGGACTCGGCGATGCGAGGACTCGGCGTTACGAGGACGGGCCGGGGGCCGGCGGCTCGTACGGCAGCAGCTCCGCGCGCTTGGCCGGGCGGCCGTCCCCGGAGGAGCGGCCCGTGAGCCGGCGGCCGATCCACGGCACCAGGTGCACACGCGCGAACCGCAGGTCCGCGCTCCGCCGCTCCGCCCAGGTGGGCCGTACGTACGGGGGCAGCGCCGCGTTCCAGTCCGACTCCGCCTCGTGGCCCAGCGCCTGCCAGAGCGCCTCGGCCACCCGCCGGTGGCCCTCGGCGTTCAGATGCAGCCGGTCATCTGCCCACAGCCGGGTATCGCCGAGCGCCTCGGAGCCGTACAGGTCCACGACCAGCGCGCCGTGTTCCTCGGCCAGCTCGTCGATGAAGGAGAACAGCCGCTCCATCCGCGGCCGGTACCGCTCCAGCACCGGCCCGCGCCGCCCCGGGCTGCGCATCAGCACCAGCTGTTTGCAGCTCGGCGCGAGCGTCTCTACCGCCTCCCGCAGCCGCGCGCACACCGCCTCCACGTCGCACCCCGGCCGCAGCACGTCGTTCAGCCCGCCGACCAGGGTCACCAGATCGGCGCCCATCGCGG
The DNA here is from genome assembly GCF_042800135.1 of Streptomyces sp. NPDC057654. Taxonomy (NCBI): domain Bacteria; kingdom Bacillati; phylum Actinomycetota; class Actinomycetes; order Kitasatosporales; family Streptomycetaceae; genus Streptomyces; species Streptomyces sp. NPDC057654. Next base: position 4,633 of record NZ_JBHVHQ010000500.1, read on the forward strand.
CGGCGGCCCCCGCCTGGTCGTCCGCGATCTGTGCGATGAGCTTGCCGCGCACGGCGAGGTTCGCGTACCGGAACCCGGGCGTACGGGCCGCCAGCCGGGCGGCCAGCAGATCGGCCCAGCCGCGGTACGAGCCGTCCGGCAGGGCGTCCGACATGCCCTCGGTGAAGGAGTCGCCGACCGCGACAAAACTGGTGTAGGTGGCATTCATGTGCATGGCGCGGGCGATCCTACTCCGGGGCGGCCGAAGCGGTCGCCTTGGCCAGCAGCTCCGCCGTCTCCAGGTACGGCCGGGCCAACGCCTCAGCGCCGTGGTCGAGGAGGTACAGCCCGGTCGATACGCGCTCCAGGAAGCCCCACTCCCAGATCGCCCGCGCGTCCACGCCCGTACGCTCCGCCAGCAGGGCGCAGTACGAGCGGGCGAGCCCGACGGCGTCGTCGGCCGCCAGCAGCTCGGGGCACCAGCCGCGCAGGACGACGCCCAGGTCGTAGGCGGGCTCGTCGGTGAAGCCGTCGGGGTCGACGAAGACGAAACCGGTCTCCGCGCCGGGGCGAGGGGCGGTGGCGCGGAGCGCGTTGCCCGGGTGCGGGTCGCCGTGCACGACGACGCACCGGGCGGGGTCGAAGGCGGCGGCCCGGAGCGCGGCGCACTCCAGCGCCCGGTCGACGGCGCGCTCCGAGCAGGGGCGGCCGAGGGACTCCCAGAGGCGTTCGATCATCGCGGCCAGTGACCGGACCTTGTCCGGCCCGGGAATCGCTTCGGGAGGCGGCACGTGCCAGGCACGGCGCAGGATGGCGCAGAGGATGTCGATCTGCTGGTGCGGCGGGAGGCCCAGCTGGTCGAGGGGCGGGCCCAAGGGTTCCAGGAGGAGCGCGTGACATTCGGCGTCGTGGGCCAGCAGGCCGACGTATCCCCGCCCCTCGGCGAGCCGCAGGGTCCGCAGCGCGCTCAGGAAGTCCGGGTCCGGGACGGCGAGTTTGAGCACGGCAGCCCGGCCGTCCCCGGTCCGCACTCGCAGGACGTACGCGCTCGTCGCCCGGTCCAGCGGTTCGCCGGCCGTGACCGACCACCGCTGTTCCACCTCGGCGACGAGGGTCGGGAGGTCGGCCAGCCACTGCTGTCCGCGTCGCCCCAGCCGCCGGGCCTTCGCCCGTACGACCGGCGGTACGTCGATCACGAGGCTTCCTCAGCCCGTCAGGGTCTTGCGGAGGTGCACCTTCGCGTGGCCGCCGGGGAGGCCGCCGTTGCGGCCGAACTCGGTGAAGCCCTGGCGCTCGTAGAAGCCGGGGGCCTGGAAGGTGAAGGACGAGACGATCGCCCGGTCGCAGCCGCGGCGCACCGCCTCCGCCTCGGCCGCCGCCATGATCCTGCCGCCCCAGCCGGCCGCGCGGAAGTCCTCGCGGACCCACACCAGCTCGATGTCGAACAGGCCGCCCCAGGTCCACCCGGACAGCCCGCCCGCCACCTGCCCCTCCGCGTCCGTGATCTTCACCGACAGGGTCTCGGCGGCGTCCGCGCCGGCGACGGCCTTGTTGTAGGCGATGAGCCCGTCGGTGAGGCGGCCGCTCAGTTCGGTGTCGAGGCCGCCGACGGTCAGGGTCGGCTGCGGGGCGTGTCCGGTCGTCATGAGGCGGAGCATGCCAGCCCGTACGGCCTTCGGGCACGCGATTTTCAGCGCGTGCGGGGGGCGGGGCCGAGCCCACAGAGCTT
>NZ_JBHVHQ010000501.1:0-6339 GCF_042800135.1 Streptomyces sp. NPDC057654
TCGCGTGCCTGCTGGAACGCGACAAGGACGCGTTCGCCCGAGCCGAGTCCCTGGACACCGGGAAGCGGCTCGTGGAGAGCGAGTACGACATGGACGACATCGCGAACTGCTTCCGCTATTTCGGCAACCTGGGCGCGGCCGGCGGCACCGACCGGGTCGTCGACGCCGGGAGCCCGGAGACCGACAGCCGCGTCGTGCACGAGCCGGTCGGCGTCTGCTCGCTGATCACGCCCTGGAACTATCCGCTGCTCCAGACGGCCTGGAAGGTGGCCCCGGCGCTCGCCGCCGGCAACACCTTCGTCCTCAAACCCAGCGAGCTGACCCCGCACACCGCGATCCTGCTGATGCGGGCGCTCACCGAGGCCGGGCTGCCGGAGGGCGCCGCGAACCTGGTGCTGGGCGCGGGCGACACCGCGGGCGCGCCGCTGACCTCGGACGAGCGCGTGGACCTGGTCTCCTTCACCGGCGGCCTGGTCACCGGGCGGCGCATCATGGCCGCCGCCGCGCCGACGGTCAAGAAGATCGCCCTGGAACTGGGCGGCAAGAATCCCAACATCGTCTTCGCCGACGCCGAGTTCGACACCGCCGTCGACTACGCCCTGATGGCGGTGTTCCTGCACTCCGGGCAGGTCTGCTCGGCCGGGGCCCGGCTGCTGGTCGAGGACGGCCTGCACGACGCGTTCGTCGACGAGGTGGTGCGGCGGGCGCGGGAGATCCGCCTCGGCGGCCCGTTCGACGAACACGCCCGGACCGGCCCGCTGATCTCCGCCGCGCACCGGGACAAGGTCGAGGCGTACGTGGCGGCGGGGCTGGCGGAGGGCGCGGTGCTGCGCCTCGGCGGCGCGCGCCCCGAGGACCCGGCGCTGAGCGGCGGCTTCTACTATCCGCCGACGGTCCTGGACGAGTGCGCGCCGGGGATGTCGGTGGTGCGTGACGAATCGTTCGGCCCGGTGCTCACCGTCGAGCGGTTCCGCGACGAGGAGGAGGCCGTCGCCCTCGCCAACGACACCGTGTACGGCCTGGCCGGCGCGGTCTGGACGCAGAGCGCCGAGCGCGCGCACCGGGTCGCGGCGCGGCTGCGGTGCGGCACTGTGTGGATCAACGACTTCCACCCGTACGTGCCGCAGGCCGAGTGGGGCGGCATGAAGCAGTCGGGGGTGGGGCGGGAGCTGGGGCCGGCCGGGCTGGCGGAGTACCAGGAGGCCAAGCACATCTGGCGGAACACGGCGCCGCGACCGCAGCGGTGGTTCGAGTGAGCGCACAGGCCCGTAGTCCCCGGGGCGACGACACCCCTGGATCCCATGACGACGACTCGCTCGCCGAACTCGGCTACCGCCCCGAGCTCAAGCGCACCCTGGGCAACTTCCACACCTTCGCCGCCGGTATCAGCTACATCTCCATCCTCACCGGCACCTTCCAGCTCTTCTACTTCGGTGTGAGCCATGGCGGCCCGGCCTACTGGTGGTCCTGGCCGATCGTCTTCTGCGGGCAGCTCACGGTGGCCCTGTGTTTCTGCGAGCTGGCCGCCCGCTACCCCGTGGCGGGCTCGGTCTACAACTGGGCGAAGCAGCTCGGCGGCCCGCACGTCGGCTGGCTCGGCGGCTGGATGATGATGACCGCGACCATGGTCTCGCTCGCCGCGGTGGCCCTCGCGTACCAGGTCACGCTGCCGCAGATCTCCGGCTGGTTCCAGTTCGTCGGCGACGGCACCGGAAAGACGGACGCCGCGGCCAACGCCGTGCTGCTGGGCACCGTGCTCATCGCGTTCACGACCGTCGTCAACGCCTTCGGCGTGAAGCTGATGGCCCAAATCAACTCGGCGGGCGTGGCCATCGAGCTGGTCGCCGCCGTCGCGCTGATCGTGCTGCTGGCCGCGCACATCACCCGCGGCCCCGCCGCCGTGACCGAGACGAACGGGCTGGGCGGCGGCGGTTCGCTGGGCTACCTCGGCGCGTTCCTCACCGCCGCGCTGGCCTCCGCGTACGTCATGTACGGCTTCGACACGGCCTCCTCCCTCGGCGAGGAGTCCGTGGACCCCGGCCGCAACGCGCCCCGCGCGATCCTGCGGGCGCTCATCGCGTCGTTCCTGATCGGCGGGCTCATCCTGCTCTTCGCCCTGCTGGCCGTGCCGGACCTGCACGCGCGGCAGCTCTCCGTGGACGGCCTCCAGTACGTGGTGCTCAGCACCCTCGGCTCGACGATCGGGCAGATCGTGCTGTGGTGCGTGGTCATCGCGATCACCGTGTGCGCGCTGGCCGTGCACACCGCGGGCATCCGGCTGGCGTTCGCGATGGCGCGGGACACCAACCTGCCCGCCGCCTCGCTGCTCGCCCGCGTCAGCCCGCGCTTCCAGACCCCGGTGCTGCCCGCGGTCGTCATCGGGATCATCGCGGTCGCCATCCTGGTGATCAATGTGAACCAGCCGCAGATCTTCTCGGTGATCACCAGCATCGCGATCATCATGATCTATCTGGCGTATCTGCTGGTCACCCTGCCGATGCTCGTCCAGCGGCTGCGCGGCCGGTGGGAGCCGGTCCGGGGCAAGTTCTCGCTCGGCCGGTTCGGGCTGCCGGTGAACGTCCTGGCCGTGCTGTGGGGCGGCGCGATGTCGCTCAACCTCGCCTGGCCGCGCGCGGCGGTCTACAACGCGACCGGCCCGCAGCACTGGTATCTGCGCTGGGGCGCGTTCCTGTTCATCGGCGTCGTCGGGGTCGGCGGCTTCGCCTACTACTGGTTCGTCCAGCGCAAACGTACGGGCGTGCTCGCCGGGCACGCCGCCGAGGGGCCGGCGGCCCCGACCCCCACCTGATCAGGAGTACGGCCATGCCGCGAGAGAACCCCGCACAGCCGGATGACGCCCCGGCCTTCGATCCGGACGAGTTCGACTATGTGGTGGTCGGCGGCGGCACGGCCGGCGCGGTCGTCGCCGCGCGGCTGTCCGAGAACCCGGACGTCACGGTCTGCGTGCTGGAGGCCGGCCCGTCCGACGTCGGCGACGAGAACATCCTGCGGCTCGACAGGTGGATGGGGCTGCTGGAGTCCGGCTACGACTGGGACTACCCGGTGGAGCCGCAGGAGAACGGCAACAGCTTCATGCGGCACGCCCGCGCCAAGGTGCTCGGCGGCTGCTCCTCGCACAACTCCTGCATCGCCTTCTGGGCCCCGGCCGAGGATCTCGACGAGTGGGCCGCGGGCGGCTGTACGGGCTGGGGCGCGGCGGACTGCTTCCCGCTGTACCGGCGGCTGGAGAGCAACGACGCGCCCGGCGACCACCACGGCCGTACGGGCCCGGTCACCATCCGCACGGTCCCGCCGAACGACCCCTGCGGCGCGGCGCTGCTCGCGGCCTGCGCGGACGCGGGCATCCCCACGACCCCGTTCAACACCGGAAAGACGGTGGTGCGCGGCGCGAACTGGTTCCAGATCAACGCCCGCGCCGACGGTACGCGCTCGTCGGCCTCGGTCTCGTATCTGCACCCGGTCCTGGACAAGCGGCAGAATCTCGACATCCGCACAGGGCTCCAGGCCAGGCGGCTGGTCCTGGAGGGCGACGGTGACGGCGACCGGCGGTGCACCGGGGTCGAATACCTGGCGCCGGACCTGATCCGGACCCATGCGGTCAGGGCGCGGCGCGAGACCGTCGTCGCGTGCGGGGCCATCGACTCCCCGAAGCTGCTGATGCTCTCGGGCATCGGCCCGGCCGACCACCTGCGCGAGACGGGCGTGGAGGTGCGCGTCGACTCCCCCGCGGTCGGCTCCCACCTCCAGGACCATCCGGAGGGGCTGGTCATGTGGGAGGCGCGGCAGCCCATGGTGACCCGTTCCACGCAGTGGTGGGAGATCGGCGTCTTCGCCGACACGGTGCCGGGCCTGGACCGCCCGGACCTGATGTTCCACTACGGCTCGGTGCCGTTCGACATGAACACGTACCGGTACGGCTATCCGACCTCGGAGAACGCCTTCTGCCTCACGCCGAACGTCACCCGCGCCCGTTCCCTGGGCACCGTGCGGCTGCGGACCCGTGACTTCCGGGACAAGCCGCGGGTCGATCCGCGGTACTTCACGCACGAGCACGATGTGCGGGTGATGACGTACGGGCTGCGGCTCGCCCGCGCGATCGTCGGCCAGCCGCCGATGGCCGGCTGGGCGGGCGCGGAGCTGGCCCCCGGCCCCGGCGCGGAGACCGACGAGGAGCTGCTGGACTACCTCCGCAAGACCCACAACACCGTCTACCACCCGGCGGGCACGGTGCGGATGGGTGCGGCGGACGACGCGGCGGCGGTCGTCGATCCGCGGCTGCGGGTCAAGGGGGTGCGGGGGCTGCGGGTCGCGGACGCGTCCGTGATGCCGTTTCTGCCGGCGGTCAACCCGTGTATCACGACGATGATGATCGGCGAGAAGTGCGCCGACATGGTGCGGCAGGACGCGCGGAGGTAAGGAGCTCCCCGCTCTCGTCGCGCCCCTCCGCGACCGCCGTCCCCGGCCGAGGCGTCTCTTTGAGACAGTCGGCTTGAGACAGTCGGCCCCGTGGAGCGGCGTGAACCGGCCGCGGGCCGTACGGCCGGGACACCCCGGCGACCTTCGGGTACCGTGCTCCGGCCGGGCCCTGGGAGCGCGGCGGCCGGTTCCGGCCAACATGGGCTTTCGGCCAAGACCATTGTTCTGCCGCCGACTGGGGTAGTTACCATCGCTCGGCAGGTGGAGCATCGGATTCGGCGGCTTCGAGGAGGACGCATGTCGCAGGACTCGCAACCCTCCAAGGCCCATGGCAGGCCACGCAAAAAGGGTCACAAGGACTATAAGGAACTACGGCGCGCATCGGAAGCGCACCTGGCGCGCCTGGACCTGCCCGACGGGTGCACGATCGCCACGCTCACCGAGAAGCTGAGCCGGGACCGCGGGCGGCCCATCCAGCTCATGTCCGTCGCGCTGGGCGCGCAGAGCCCCTGCGGCATGTGGCTGGCCATGGACGACATGGACCTCATCGTCGTGGAGGCGAACGTCAGCGCCCTCCACCGGGACCACATCGTGGCCCATGAGCTCGCGCACATGCTGTGCGACCACTCCGATGCCGCCGGGGCCGACGCGATGGGCATCGAGTCGTTCGTACCGCACCTCGACCCGCAGCGGGTACGGGACGTGCTCGGCCGCACCAGCTACACCACCGAGGAGGAGCAGGCCGCGGAGATGGTTGCCTCGCTGATCCTGGAGCGCGTCACCCGACCGCCGGTCGAGTCCGTCTGGGACGTGCCGTCCGATCACGCGGACGCGGTGGCCCGTATCGAGAATTCGCTCAATCCGCCGGACTGAGCCCTGGCACCACGCCTTGCGGCGCATCATCGATGGCAGTGTTGTGACGGCCCGGAGGACCTGTTGCTTGGTGTCAAGAGTGTCGTGTTCCCGGCGTGCGCCGCTCTCTGTGCGCTGGCCCTGCTCTACAAGCTCCGCGATGTGCGCCACCACCGGCGGGACCCCGCGCTCATCGCCCTGATCATCGCCTTCTCCTGCAAGGGGATCTCCTTCACCCTCTCGACGCCCACCGTCTCCGCGACCGTGGACCGCGCGCTGGGCGTCCCCAACCTCGGCGCGCTCGGCATCCACCTGCTGGGCGGCGTCTGCTCCAGCGCGGCCTTCCTGATCGCCATCGTCTACTGGGTCTACCCCCGCGAGGAGGCGGGCCGGCGGGCGCTGGTGCGCCTGGTGATCGCCGCGCTGTGCGCGGCGGCGATGCTGACGCTGTGGGCGGTGGCCGGATCCCAGGCCCAGGGCCGCAGCGCGCACTACCTCCTCCAGAACGCGCACCGCCCGCTGGTAGCCGGATACCTCCTGCTGTATGTGAGCGCCTTCGGCTCCGGCATGGTCGAGATCATGCGCCTGTGCCGGCGGTACGGGCGGGTGGCCGGCCGGCAGTGGCTGCGCCGGGGCCTGTTCAGCACGGGCATCGGCGCGGGGGCGTGCCTGATCTACTGCCTCAACCGCGCGGCGTCCCTGATCGCCGTGCAGTCGGGGCTGGAACCGCTCGACTGGGAACTCCTGACGCCGGTCGCCAACGGCATCGGCATCTCCTTCCTGGTGGCGGGGCTCACCATGCCGGGCTGGGGCCCCCGGCTCTCGGACTGGCGGCGGCTGCTCGGCAACTTCCGGTCCTACCAGCGGCTGCACCCGCTGTGGCTGGCGCTGTACGGGGCGCTCCCGCACATCGCGCTCAGCCCGGAGCCGCCGACGCGGCTGGCGAGGCTGTCCCGCTTCGTGCCGCGCGACATCAACTACCGCCTGTACCGCAAGGTCATCGAGATCCAGGACGGGCTGCTGGTCCTGCGGCCGTACATGGAGCCCGCG
>NZ_JBHVHQ010000502.1:0-6318 GCF_042800135.1 Streptomyces sp. NPDC057654
GTCCGTCACTGCATGCGCTGTGGACCCGCAGGGTCCGAGACGCTCCCGCACCCGGCCACGCCGAATACCGCCCCACCCAACATCCCCGCCACCCACCCACCCAGCAGCACCACCCCGCATCCGCGGGGACCACCCCCCGTACCTGCCGCCCCCTTACCCCCCAACCCCCCAATACCCGAGCACATCCGCCAAGTCCCCCGAAGCCACCCCCACATACCCATCCGGACGGATCAAGAAGAACCCGCGCTCCCCGTACGCGCGTGCCGCGTACCCCTCCGGGTCCAAGAGGTCCGGCGTCGGGCCGCCCACTCGATAAGCCTTCACCGAAGTCGCCAACGCGCCACCCACCACCGGAAGTTCAACATCCCCCACCCCCAGCAACGTAAAGTGCGTCCCCCGGAACACGTCGAACAGTCGCCGCGTCTCGCCCGTACGGGCGTCCTTGCACGGTGCGTCCGGGGCGCGGTCGCCCGCTCGCAGTGCGCGCTCCTCAAGCCCCTCTCGGCGCTCCACTGACAGTGGGCTCTCCCGGTAGCCGAGGCCCAGTTGGTGGTTGTCGGGGCCGCGGTGGCCGGAGAGGGGGCCGGTGGTTCCGCCGCGGTGGATGCGGGTGCTCAGGCCCAGGACGCCGGCGGCTACGGGGAGGCGTTCGGCCTCGTACGAGTCGAGGAGGGCGTCAGGGGCGTCGCGCTGGATCACGGCGGCGAGCTTCCAGCCCAGGTTGTAGGCGTCCTGGATGCTGGTGTTGAGGCCCTGGCCGCCGGCGGGGGAGTGGATGTGGGCGGCGTCGCCGGTGAGGAAGACGCGGCCTTCACGGAAGCGCTCGGCCATGGCCGCCCGGGTACGGAAGGCCGAGGCCCAGTGGACCTTTCCCGGCTGTAGGCCCGTGCGCTCGGCGACCAGGCGGCGTACGGCCTCGGGGGCGGGGTCCGGGTCGCCCGCCTCGAAGCGGACGTAGGTCTGGAAGAGGTTCGAGTGCGGCAGGGGGCACATGGCCACGACGCCGCCGGGGTGCGAGTTCCAGGTGTGCCAGTGGGTGCGCGGCAGGCCCTCCATCTCCATGTCCGCCGTCAGCATCGGCGTCGGGTCGACCGTCTCGCCCGTGAACGGCGTGCCGAGCGCCGCCCGTACCGTGCTCCGGCCGCCGTCCGCCGCCACCAGGTAGGACGCCCGTACGCGTTCCGACGTGCCACTCGGGCCGGTCAGTTCCGCCGTCACTCCCCCCTCGTCCTGTTCGAACTCCTTCAGCCTCACCCCGAACTCGACCCGCCCGCCCAGCTCCCGAAGCCGGTCGCGCAGCACCTCCTGCGTGCGCGACTGCGGCAGCAGCCACGGCTCGGCGTAGGGAGTGTTCGGCGTCGGCTCGCCGCGCGTCATCATTTCCCAGTCGGGGCCGGGTTCGCCGTTCTCCCACGTGGTCATCGGCGGGTACGGGGAGCCTTTGGCGTGAATCGCCTCGATGACGCCCAGGTCGTCGAAGACCTCCTGCGTACGCGGCTGGAGCCCCTTCCCCTTGGAGCCGGGGAAGGGGGCGTCCGCCGCCTCGACCAGGCGGTGCGGTACGCCGCGGCGGCTCAGTTCCAGTGCCAGTACCAGGCCGGCGGGGCCCGCCCCGGCTATGAGGACGGTTCCGGCGGCGGCTTCGGATATCGACCCGGATGTCGCTTCGGGCATGGCTCGTACCCTCCTTAACGGCGTTCAATTTAACAAAGTTAAGGATGTGCTGAACAGCGTTAAACTGTCAAGGTGGCAACTCGAATCGACCGCGAACAGGTAGTGGGCACCGCCCTGCGCCTCCTCAACGACGTCGGCCTGGAAGGGCTGACCCTGCGCCGCATCGCCGGCGAGCTGGGTGTGCAGGCCCCCGCCCTGTACTGGCACGTCAAGAACAAGCAGGTCCTGCTCGACGAGATGGCCACCGAGCTGGAGCGCCGCGCCGCCGTCGACTTCGACGCCGCGCGGGATGTGGCGCGGGGTGTGGCGCGGGACGGCGCCGGCGAAGAGGGAATCCCCTGGCAGGAGACGCTGGCCCAGGCCACGCGCTCGATACGGCGCGTACTCCTCCGCTACCGCGACGGCGGAAAGGTCTTCGGCGGCACGCACTTCCGCGGCACCGAGTACGCGGAACACATGGACCAGCTGTTCGCGGCCCTCACCGAGGCCGGATTCACGCTGGACGCCGCCGCGCGGGCGGTCATGACGGCGTACTCCTACACGATCGGGTACGTCGTGGAGGAGCAGGCGATGCGGGGCGACGTGGCCACCGGAGAGGGCGGTTTCGACGTGGACGCGCGGGCCGAGCGGCTGCGGGCGCACCCGCTCGCCGCGGCCGCCGGGTATGAGATGTTCACCGAGTACGACGAGGGGTACGAGGCCGGGCTGGCGGCCGTCGTCGCCGGGGTCGAGGTCACGCTGCTGCGCGGCAGCTAGTCACCGCTCGCGGTCACGTTGCTGTCCGGCGGTTGGTCACCGCTCGCGGTCACGCTGCTGCCCAGCGGTTGGTCACCCCTCGCGGTCACGCTGCTGCCCGGCGGTCAGTCGCCGCGCGCCGTGCAGTCCTCCGCCGGCGGCTTCCCCCCTTCCGGCCACGCGTGCCCCACGAAGGCCACACTCCTCGTACGCGGGTCCAGCCGCACCACCGGCACCGCCTTGTCGTACGGATTCCCGTAGTTGTCCAGGCAGATCCAGCCGCTCGCGCCCTCTACCTTGTCCGCGCCGTGCAGCCGCAGCCACGCGTTGCGCACCTGGTCCAGGCTGGGGACGGCCCCCGACCCGTTGCGGGAGTTGTTACGGATCGCGGTGATCGCCGTCCACGCGGCGTCGTGCGTCGTCACGGCCCGCGAATCCGTCAGCTCCACCCGACCGACCGGGCCCACCGGCTTGTGCGCCGCCTCCGCCGCCAGGTCGCTCAGCTGCTCGTACGCGGCCTTGGAGCCGCCCGTCGCGGGCGCGTTCGGCGAGGTCCATGCGTCGGGGTGGGCGACGGACGCGTACTCGACGCTCACGCCGCCGCGCAGCGCGTCCCAGTTCAGTTTCTCGTCCGAGGAGAGGGTGGAGGCGGCGTAGCCGGATACGACGCGGTACTGCTTGTCGGTGCAGGCTCGCGTTCCCAACTCGTTGATGAATTGCCGTAGTTGTACGGGCCTGCCCGCGAAGTAGATGTCCCTGGCCGGAGAGTTGCAGATGGTGTTGACCATCTGGTGGAAGTCGTTGGACGTGCTCCCCTCCTTGCTGAAGTCCGCGGGGGAGCGGTACTGCTCCGGCGCGCGCGGCGCGCCCTTCGTCAGCTCGTGGAAGGCGCGCTTGAGCGTGACGGTGTAGTTGTCGTCCTGTCGCAGATCCTCCACGACCAGCGAGCGCTTCGGGTCCATCCCCTTGTCCTCGTTGAAGTACTTGAGGGCCGCCGCCTGGTCGCGGGTGGTGGGCAGCACGCGGACGAATCCCTTGTACGCGTCCGGGTGCGCCGCGCTGTTGCCGATGTCGCCCGCGGTGACCGCGCCCCCGACGACCGGGATGTGCCGCTCGTTCGTGAGGCGGGCGATGGCCTGCTGCGTGGCGCGGACGCTGACGTTGAAGGCGACGACCGCCCGTAGATTCTCCTTCGTCGCGGCCCGGCGCGCGAGGTCGTCGGAGACCTCGGGCCAGTACGTGTGGTCGCGGCCGGGGTTGGCGAGCAGCAGCCGGATCTTGGGGGTCTGGTCGTTGGAGCGGTGGTTGGCGCGGTACTGGGCGAGGTACATGCCCTGCACCTCGGAGAGGACCTTGCGCTGCTCGAACGGCTCGGCCGCGGTCATCGGGATCATGATCGCCAGGGAGACGTGCGGTGCGCGGGCCGCGCTGTCGTTCTCGGCCTTGATCCGCGCGCTGACCTCGTCGAGATTCCCGGCGAAGCTGAAGCCGCCGTCGGTTACGCCGACGCACTCCCCGCCGCGGCGGTTGACGCCGGACGCGCACGTACGGTCGGGGCGCAGCCAGTCGTACAGCGCCCAGCCGCCGATCGAGAGCAGCGCCAGTGCCAGCAGGGCGGCGGCGCCCTTGGTCAGCGGGCCCCGGTTCCGGAGCCGCCCGAACCGCGGCCCCGCGGATCGCGGTCCCGCGGACCGTCGCCCAGCGAGCCTCCTCTGCGGGCCCGAGGCCCGGCTTCCTGCGAACCTCATCAGCCTTCACCCTCCTTCACCCTCCTTCACCATCCGGAATCCGCAGGTCAGGGGCGCGCGTCTCGTTCTCCAGCCCTCTGGCCCAGTCGTGCGCCGCATGGCGGTACGTGGTGTCCTCGGAACGCTTGGCCTGGTGCAGCCGCTCCAGCTCCGCCCGTACCGTGCCGATGTCCTCCGGGCGCGGCGCGTACGACAGCGGGTCCGAGAGCCGCCACACCGTCGTCAGCAGCCGGCGGATCGCCCAGTGCAGATCGTCGGGGTCCTCGCCGGGCGGGCAGGCCGCGCAGGCCGAAGGCCGGGCATGGTGCGGGTCCGGCGGTGGCCCGGACGGTTCAGGTGTGAGGGTCTCGCGCGGGTGCGGGGCGGCGCAGATCAGGTTCGCGGAGGCGAGCCACCGGGCGGGCGGGGCGTCCGCGAAGCGGCGGTGCATCGCCTGTGCGACCGGTTCGACGCGGCGCAGCGCCAGGGTGTGGTGCAGATACGCGTCGCAGTGCCCCGGCGCGTACTCCTCCAGGCCGTTCGGGTTGTAGCCGGCCCGCAGGTTGAGATGCACCCGGAACCAGCGCGGGTCCTCCGCGAGCCGGTGCAGCAGCAGCGCCCGTACGGCCCGGTCGTCCTGGAGCCGGGCGGCGGCGAGGCAGTCCATGGCCTGCTCGACGCGGGCGGCGGCGTCGCCGTCGGGGTGGAAGGCGCGCCACAGCCGGACGGCGGCGCTCCGGTCTTGGGCCGCCGCCAGGAACGTCAACACCGCCCGCGACTCCGCGTCCGGCAGCAGGCTCTCCAGCAGCCGGGGCGCGGCGGCGTCGAGGAGCTGGGCCGCGTCCGCGCGTTCGCCGCTCCGCCGCAGCCGCACCGCCTCGTCGGCGAGGAGGCGGGCGCTGCCGGTCCGGCCGCCGCTGTACCGCTCGACGATGCCGGGCAGTTCGGCCGGGTAGTCGGGGGTCGCGTTGAGCATGGCCCGGATCGCGGTGCCGGTGACGGCCGGGATGCCGAGGGAGATCTTCGGCCACTGCCGGGGGAGGTCCCGTACGTCGGGGTGGGGCGGGGCGTGGTCGCGGCCGTCGCCGAGGGCGGTGACGACGACGGCCGGGCGCTCCGTACCGCCGCCGGCCCGCGCGTACTGGTCGCACAGCAGGTCCAGGAAGCGCCGGCCGGCCGGGGTGTGCCCGTTGTCGAGGAGCAGCAGCGGCCGGGGGGCCTTGTTCCACTTCTTCAGGACGCCGTAGTGCTCGCCGATGTCGTCGAGGAACGCCGCGACCAGCAGCGCCTCGGCCTCCCGCCGCCGCTCCCCGTACCGCCGGAAGTCCCATACGGACGCGAACAGCCGCTGGAGCCCGTCGCCCTGGAAGTACGGCAGGTGCTCGCCCCACCAGCGCAGCGCGCCCCGGTCGGGGCGGGTCAGCAGCTGGTCGCGGGCGGTCTGGAGGGTGGCGGCGATGACGGCGTCGATGCCGGGGAAGCCCGGTACGAGCGTCCCCAGGTTGCTGATCACCGCGTCCACCCACTGGCGCAGCGCGGCGCGCCGCCGACGGGGGTCGGGCTGGTCCTCCGTGATGAGCCGCAGCAGCTCCTCCTGGGCGCGCAGCAGCCCCGGCGGGCCGATGCCCTCGCCGTTCGGCCGCCAGGCGGTCACCACCAGCAGGCCGAGGTGGAGCCGGGGGAAGCGCACCGGCCGGTGGAACGCGCCCGCCTTCAGACCCAGCTTGTGCGAGACGAGGTAGAGCAGATTGCTGACGGGCGAGGCGTTGGGCGCCTCCTGGTCGTGGACGCCCGCCACCAGGCCCGGTTCGCCGTACTTGCTGTCGGCCAAGTCTGCTCGCGCCAACGGCACTTGATCCTTGTACGCGGCGAACAGCGCGTCCAGCAGCGCGCTCTTCCCGGTGCCCCGGCCGCCCACCAGCTCCACCACCGGATTGCCCTCCCGGTACGCGAAGGCCCGGATCCCGCCACCGCGCTCGCGGCCCACCAGCGACGGCACGAGCTCGTCGAGCAGCACGTCGAAGCCGTACAGGCGCCGCACCATGGACCATCCCCCATCCGCCGCCACGGCCAACCGCCGCCAGGCGGCGTCGCCGGTCGACCCCTTCGCGCAGGGGGAACCTAGCGGACGGGGCCGCGCCCGGCGGCGCGGTCGCGGACAGTCCCCCTACGGGGTGAAGGC
>NZ_JBHVHQ010000503.1:0-6295 GCF_042800135.1 Streptomyces sp. NPDC057654
GCTTGCGCACCCTGTCCGCCCCCACCGCCAGCAGCAGCGTCGGCAGGCGCGGGCCCGTGTCGCGGCTCACCAGGAGGCGGTACAGCAGCGCGAAGAACGAGCGCTGCGCGACCTTCAGCTCCGACGTCGGCTTGGCGTCGGGGGCCAGGCCCGCCTGGATCTTCGGGACGCCGTAGACGAGCGTGGTCAGCCCGTCCAGCGACCAGTGCTCGTCGAGCCCGGCCAGCAGCAGCCGCAGCGACTCGCGCGCCTCGTCGTCCAGGGACGCCAGCAGCTCGGCGTCCGGCTCGTCCCGCAGGATCGTCCGCTGCTCGGCCGGGACCTGGGTGGTGACCCAGTGCTGCGCGCGGTCGAGCCGCGGCCTGGTCTCGTCGAGCGAGCGGACCGGGTTGGCCGGGTCCAGTTCGCTGAGGATGCGCAGCGTCTGCTCGTCCTGGCCGCCGGTGATGTCCACGACCGAGGCGAGCGTCCGGTACGGCAGCGGCCGCGCCGTCCTCGGCAGCTCGGCGGCGGCCGTCCTGGTGGCGCGCCCGTACGCGGCGACGTCCGCCGGCTGCGCCGAGCCGTCCGCGATCTTGCGCTCCAGGGCGTCCCACTCGTCGTACAGCCGCTGGATCTCCTGGTCGAAGGCGATCTTGAAGGACTGGTTCGGCTTGCGGCGCGCGTACAGCCAGCGCAGCAGCGGCGCCTCCATGATCTCCAGCGCGTCGGCCGGGGTCGGCACGCCGCCCTTGGACGACGACATCTTGGCCATGCCGCTGATGCCGACGAACGCGTACATCGGGCCGATCGGCTGCCGGCCGTCGAAGACCTCGCGGACGATCTGGCCGCCGACGACGTACGAGGAGCCGGGCGAGGAGTGGTCGACGCCGCTGGGCTCGAAGACCACGCCCTCGTACGCCCAGCGCATCGGCCAGTCGACCTTCCAGACCAGCTTGCCGCGGTCGTGCTCGCGCAGCAGCACCGTCTCCTCGTGCCCGCAGACGCAGCTGTAGGTCAGCTCGGTCGACTCGTCGTCGTACGCGGTGACGGTCGTCAGGTCGCGGTCGCACACGGAGCAGTAGGGCTTGTACGGGAAGTAGCCCCCGCCGCCCGTGCTGCCGTCGTCCTCGTCGGCCGCGCCGGAGCCCTCCGCGGCCTCCAGCTCGGCCTCGTCGACGGGCTTCTGGCCCTGCTTCTGGCCCTGCTTCTGCCCCTTGGCCGCGCCGCCCGGCCCGCCCGGCCCGCTCTGCCCGCCCGGCTTGTCCTTCGTCCGGTACCGGTCGAGGATCTCGTCGATCCGGCCGCGCTCGCGCATCGCGTGCAGGATCTGCTCGCGGTACGCCCCGGACGTGTACTGCTCGGTCTGGCTGATGCCGCGGAACTCGATGCCGAGCTCCTCCAGCGCCTTGATCATCGGCGCCTTGAAGTGCTCGGCCCAGTTCGCGTACGAGCTGCCGGGCGGGGCCGGCACCGAGGTGAGCGGCTTGCCGATGTGCTCCGACCAGGACGGGTCGATGCCGGCCGGGACCTTGCGGTACCGGTCGTAGTCGTCCCAGGAAATGATGTGCACGCAGTCGTGCCCGCGGCGCCGGATCTCATCGGCCACCAGGTGCGGGGTCATGACCTCGCGCAGGTTGCCCAGATGAATCGGGCCGGAGGGGCTGAGGCCCGAGGCGCAGACAATGGGTTTGCCGGGGGCATGACGCTCCGCCTCGGCAATGACCTCGTCGGCGAATCGGGAGACCCAGTCGGCCTCGGTGCTCTGAGCCACGTTCGGCACTTCCTTCCTTGCGGTCATGGCGTCGACCATTGTCCCAGACGGCAAGGGTGCCCCGGGGGTTCCGCGACCGCCCGTGAATTAGGCCGCCCGCCGGGCGGACGGTACGCGGCCGTAGGTCCGTACAGCGCGTACGCCCCTCCCGCCCGGCCGATAACCCCTCCGGGCCGGCACACACCCCATGGGATACTTGGCACCGGCCCATACGACCTCTCACGGAACGGCAACCCATGGCTTCGGTCCCTTCTCTCGCCGCCACGGTCCACCAGCGCGTCGCGGACGCCCTCTCGGCTGCCCTGCCGGAGGCCGGCGCCGCCGACCCGCTGCTGCGACGCAGCGACCGAGCGGATTTCCAGGCCAACGGGATGCTGGCGCTGGCGAAGAAGCTGAAGGGCAACCCCCGCGAGCTGGCCGCCAAGGTCGTCGAGGGGCTGCCTGCCGGTGAGCTGATCTCCGGCGTCGAGGTCTCCGGGCCCGGCTTCCTCAACATCACGATCGCCGACTCCGCGATCACGAACACGCTCGCGGCCCGCGCCGCCGACGACCGGCTCGGCGTGCCGTACGCGGCGAAGCCCGGCACCACCGTCATCGACTACTCCCAGCCCAACGTGGCCAAGGAGATGCACGTCGGCCATCTGCGCTCGACGGTGATCGGCGACGCGATCGTCAAGATCCTGGAGCACCGGGGCGAGACGGTCGTGCGCCGCCACCACATCGGCGACTGGGGCACCCAGTTCGGCATGCTCATCCAGTACCTGATCGAGCACCCCGCCGAGCTGGATCACGCCTCCGACTCCGCCGCTGCCGCGAACGGCGCCGAGGGCGAGGGCGAGGCCGCCATGGCGCGGCTCAACCGCCTCTACAAGGCGTCGCGCGCGGTCTTCGACTCCGACGAGGAGTTCAAGGGCCGCGCCCGGGGCCGGGTGGTGTCCCTCCAGTCCGGCGACGAGGAGACCCTCGCCCTCTGGCACAAGATCGTCGACGAGTCGAAGATCTACTTCCGGGGCGTGTACGAGAAGCTCGACGTGGAGATCCGCGACGCGGACATCGTCGGCGAGAGCGCGTACAACGACGACCTGATCAACGTCGTGAAGGAGCTGGAGGAGTCGGGCGTCGCCGTCCGCTCCGACGGCGCCCTGTGCGTCTTCTTCGACGACGTCAAGGGCCCGGACGGCAACCCGACGCCGCTGATCGTCCAGAAGTCCAACGGCGGCTTCGGGTACGCGGCCACCGACCTCGCCGCCATCCGCGACCGGATCGGCAAGCTGGGCGCCGACACCCTCCTCTACGTGGTGGACGCCCGGCAGGCCCTGCACTTCCGGATGGTCTTCGAGACCGCCCACCGGGCCGGCTGGCTCCCCGAGGACACCGCGCGGCAGCTCCCCTTCGGGACCGTGCTCGGCAAGGACGGCAAGCCCTTCAAGACCCGTGAGGGCGAGACGGTCCGGCTGGTCGACCTGCTGGACGAGGCGATCGACCGCGCGTCGGCCGTCGTGCGGGAGAAGGCCAAGGACCTCACCGAGGCGGAGATCGCCGAGCGCGGCGCGCAGGTGGGCATCGGCGCGGTCAAGTACGCCGACCTGTCCACCTCGATGACCCGCGACTACGTCTTCGACCTGGACCGGATGGTGTCCCTCAACGGCGACACCAGCGTGTACCTCCAGTACGCGTACGCGCGTATCCAGTCCATCCTGCGCAAGGCGGACGGCAAGCAGCCGGTCCCACACCCGGAGCTGGCGCTGGCCCCCGCCGAGCGGGCCCTGGGTCTGTACCTCGACGACTTCGCCGAGATCCTGGAGGCGGTCGCCGAGACGTACGAGCCGCACAAGCTCGCCGCGTACCTCTACCAGCTGGCCTCGCACTACGCGACGTTCTACGAGCAGTGCCCGGTCGTGAAGGCCGACGTCCCCGCCGACGTCGCCGAGAACCGGCTCTTCCTGTGCGAGCTCACCGGCCGCACGCTGCGGCAGGGCATGGCGCTCCTGGGCATCCGCACCCCCGAGCGCCTGTAACCGGCGAAGGTGAGGGGGCCGTTTCGCATCGTGAAACGGCCCCTTTCATCTGCCCGGGGCCGGGCCGTCAGGACCGTCAGGAAGCTGTCTGCGGCTCCCACGTCTTCTTCTCGTCGTTGTACGAGTACTTCGGCGCGCCCTTCATCCCGGACGTGCGGAACGGCTTGCCGTGGTCGTAGATCCGCGTCGTGCCGTGCCGCCCGCCGCTGCTCCACTCCAGTTCCAGGTACCAGCTGACGTCGTGGCCGGTGGTGTGCGCCTGGATGTTCAGCACCTGCGGGTCGTTCAGCGACACCTTGTACGGGAAGTCCGTGGCGGGGATCTTCACATCGCCCTGCTCCCCGGCGACCGGCCGCGTCACCGGGGAACCGGCGTCGAGGTCGATGTCGAACGACCGCGGCGTCATCCCGCCGCCGCAGCCGCTGCCCATGGAGAACGCCGACCAGTCGAGCGGCGCGGACCGCCCCACCACGCGCACGTGCAGCGCCTGGAGCACCACCGTCTTCTCGCTCTTGCCCTGCACGACCAGCTGGGTCTTGGACGTGCCGCCGGTGACCGCGCCCTGGTTCCGCGCCCAGGCCCCGGTGTCCTGTTCGGTGGGCGGCTGCGGCACCTGGGCGGGCGTGTCGCCCAGCAGGTAGTACTGGAAGCAGCGGTCCTCCCAGGAGTTGATCCGGCTGCTCACGGTCAGCGGCTCGCCCGAGACGTCCCCGGCCCCGCTCCCGGCTTTTCCATCGTCCGTATCCGCCGCGCCGCCAGGGTCCTTCGCGCCGCCCGACGCGGTGGGCGAGGACGAGGGCGAGGCGTCCTTGGACGCCCCGGCGCCGCCGTCCGGCTTGGACGCGCTGTCGGGCGAGCCGCTCGCCGAGGGCCGCGGCGTATGCGGGCCGGTGCTCGGCAGGCGCGAGGCGGAGTAGCCCGCGGGCTTCTCCTTGCCCCCGTCCAGCGTCCCGGTCGCCTGGGCCACCGCAACGGCGGCGGGCACGGCGAGCGCCACCACCCCGGCGCCCACGAGGGCCGCCCGCTTCCGCGTCCAGCGACGGACCGGATGCTTGGATTCCGCTACGGCCGCGGGCCCGGCCGGCGGTACGGGCACGGGTTCGGGTACGGGCTCCCGTACGGGCGCGTCCTCCCGTACCGCCTCCGGCACGGGCTCCGGCACGGGCTCCACCCGCGGCTCCGCCGCCTGCTCGGGCTCGGGCTCCGGCTCCGGTGCCGGGGCCGCCGCCGAAGGCTTGCGCCGCCGCGCCGCGTCCGCGACGATCCACCGCCGGTGCACCTCCACCAGCTCGTCCGGCGTCGCCCCGCACAGCCGCGCGAGACGTTCCACGGGTGCGTAGTCGGTGGGCACGGCGTCGCCGTTGCAGTAGCGGTGCAGCGTGGACGTGCTCACGTGGAGCTTGCCGGCCAGGACGCCGTAACTGCGTCCCGAACGGCCCTTCAGCTCCCTGAGCAGCGCGGCAAAGTCCTCGGTCTCACTCGCCACACCCACCGGCCCCCTCCCTGTTCCGTCCCGGAAGCGCGTTCCAGGGCTGGGGTTCCTCCCCAGGTCAGTTTATGCGCGGCCGTTCCAGCTTCCCCAATAGCCGGGCGGCCATTGCGGCTGGGACAGGACGCCTCGCAGGCTGTGGACACACCGCGGCGAGTTCCGCGGCTCCCACTCTTCCAGCGCCATCCGCCCAGGAGCAGTCATGCGTTCACGCGTCCGGTTCAGCTTGATCGATGCCGTGGCCGTCGCGGTGCTCGTGGCGTCCACCGTCACCGTCGTGGCGCTCGTCCACTCCTTCTGACCAGCTACGGGGAGAACTCCGATCATGGCCAAGTCCCGCCGCACCCGTTCCATCGCCGTCGCCGTCGCGGCGCTCGCCGCCGCCGTCTCCCTGACCGCCTGCCAGTCGGGCGGCGACGACAAGGCCGCCGACAAGGCCGGCGCGAGCGCCACCGCGCCCGCCGCCTCGGGCGCCGCCAACGACGCCAAGACCGACAGCGCGTCCGGCAGCGCATCCGGCAGCGCGGGCAAGAAGGCCGACTCCACGGCCCGTATGAGCGGCAAGAGCGGCAGCGCGGCCCAGGAGGAGAGCGGGGACGACTCGGGCCCGACGGAGCTCGCCTGCACCGGGGACAACCTCGACGTCACCGCCCAGGCCCTGACGCGCCCCAGCCACTACCTCCTGCTCACCGCCACCAACACCGGCGGCCAGGCGTGCAACGCGTACTACTACCCGATGCTCCGGTTCGGCGAGGACCAGTCCGTGTCCGCCGCGCCCATGGAGGACACCAAGCCGCAGGCCGTGGTCACCCTCCAGCCCGGCGAGTCGGCCTACGCGGGCGTCGCCCTCGGCGCCGACGGCGAGCACGGCCGCACCGCCGACTCGCTGGCCGTCTACTTCAGCGGCGCCGACAGCGGCGAGGGCTCCACCGGCTCCGCCGCCCACCCGGCGCTCCCCGGCGGCAGCGCGTACTACGACGACAACGCCCAGGTCACCTACTGGCAGCGCGAGAAGGCCGACGCCATCAACTAGCC
>NZ_JBHVHQ010000504.1:0-6294 GCF_042800135.1 Streptomyces sp. NPDC057654
GGGGCCGATCAGTCCGCGGCGGTGCGCTCGGCGACGGTGAGCCCCGGGGGTGTGTTGGGGTGGGGCGAGGGCTGCGCGGGCCGCGGTCGTCGCGGGCGGCCCTCTTCTCAGGGTGGTGCTGGGTCGTCCGGCTCAGTACCAGTTGTGGGACTGCCAGAAGGACCAGGCGGCGCACGGGCTGCCGTATGTGGAGTTCATGTACTCCAGGCCCCACTTGATCTGGGTCTCCGGGTTGGTCTTGTAGTCCGCGCCGGCCGAGGCCATCTTCGAGGCGGGCAGGGCCTGCACCAGGCCGTAGGCGCCGCTGGGGTTGGACGCGGTGGGGTTCCAGCCGCTCTCGTGCTCGACGATGTTGCTGAAGCACTGGTACTGCGCGGCGTCCGGGATCAGCTTGTGCGCGGCGGCCTGGGGGCTGCTCGTGGCGGCGGCCTTGGGGGCCGCTGCCTTGGGGGCGGCGGGCGCCGCGGCCTGGGCCGGGACGGAGGCGAAGACGACGCCGGCGGCGCCGAGCGCCACGGTGGCGGCAGCGGCGGCGGTCTTCGTGCGGGGGGCGATGCGGCTGATGGTGCGGGACGTCACGAGGAAGTGCCTTCCGTCGGGGGCAGGTGGGAAGTGCGATGTGCGATGCCGGACCGTCCTGCGTTCCGGCGACTCCACCGACAGTGCATCCGACTCGATATGTCCGCAATGCCCCCTCTTACTAGTTGACCTCGCATGGTGGGCGGAAGGTCCCGGGGTGGTCGGGGACCCGTATCGTTGCAGGTGGGCGCCGCTTTTTCGAAGATCGTGACGCCGGGCGCGACAGTACGAGGCGCGGTCGTACGTGACGAAGGTCCTTGTGCGTGGCCTCACATTCGGGAGGTTCCGCGGCATGGGTGAGTAATACTCGTCGCATGCCTTCAGTTATTACCGGTAGCGGTGCGAGACGGGCGGCGGCCGGGGCCGCGGTACGCCGCGCCACCGCCAGGGACGCGAAGCGGCTCACCGGACTCGTACGGAACTCCCGCGCGTACCAGGGTCAGTACGCGGCCATGGTCGCCGGGTACACGGTCGGGCCGGACTACATCGAGTCGCACCGTGTCTTTCTGGCCGCCGACGGCGGTACGGACGCCGTGCTCGGCTTCTACGCGCTGATCGTCGAGCCGCCGGAGCTGGACCTGATGTTCGTGTCCGACGCGGCCCAGGGGCGCGGCATCGGCCGGCTCCTCGCCGGGCACATGACCGCCGAGGCGCGCGCCGCCGGGCTCGACAGCGTCCGCGTCGTCTCGCACCCGCCCGCCGAGGGCTTCTACCGGAGCGTGGGCGCGCGGCGGGTCGGCACGGTCCCCGCCAATCCGCCCGCCGTGCTGTGGGACCGGCCGGAGCTGGTCTTTCCCATCGGCGGTGCCTTCGACCCGGCCGGGTCGCCTGCGGCCTGACCCGCGAGACGGCTTGCCGTCGCTGTGTGTGACAGGTACTGGCCAAGGCTGGTGGGGTGCCGCTAGGCCCGGCTAGCTTCCCCGCATGGGGACCACGAAGACGCAGTTCAACGTCCGGCTGTCGCCGGAGGCCGCCGAGGCCGCTCGGTGCGCGGCCATGGACCAGCGGATCAGTCTCAACGAGTACATCGAGCGACTGATCAACGCCGACACCGACACCAAGCGTGCCGCGTCGAGGCGCGCCGCCGGGCGCTTCATCGCCGAGTGGGGGGAGTTCATCGAGGCCGAGGCGGCGCGGGTGGACGGTGAGGTGCGGCGTGCTGTCACCGGGTGACGGGCCGCTTCGGGGGGACGGGGGCGTGGGCGCGCACGCCCGTACCGACGCGCAGGTTTCCGCCGGGCCCGACGTCGATCTCGTCTGGGTGCTGGAGACCGCCGAGGACGCCGGTGCGTACGGGCACGGGCGGGCGCCGGCCGACTTCGGCGTCGGCATCGCCGCCGTGGAGCGGCACCGGGCCGGGCTGCTGGGGCGTCCCGTGTACGACAGCGTCTTCGAGCGCGCCGCCGCGCTCGCTCACGCGCTGAGCCTGGACTGGCTGGAGCGTGCCAATACGACTGTCGCCGCTGCCTGCGCCGTGCGGTACCTCAGCGAGTCGGGGGCGGGCGAGGTACGGGTCCCCGGCCGGGCCGGTGTCGCCGAGCTGGCGCGGGAGCTGCGCAATCCGGCGCGTACGGTACGGACCATTGCGGCTGTGCTGCGGCACTGGAGCTGACGGTCCGGCTGACGCCGGGGGTGGGGCGCGGAACGTTGTCGTCTGCGGGTGCGTGGTGGCCGGTCGCGCAGTTCCCCGCGCCCCTTTGGGGCCGGATTTCGCTGGGCCGGTTGGCTGGTGCGGCTCCGTCGTGGCTGGGCGCGCAGTTCCCCGCGCCCCTGTGGGGGTGCTGCTTGGTGGTTTCGCGCGGGCGCGTTGTGGCTGAGCGCGCAGTTCCCCGCGCCCCTTTGGGCGGGATGTCGCTGGGTCGGTTGGTTGGTGCGGGTGCGTGGTGGCTGGTCGCGCAGTTCCTCGCGCCCCTGTGGTCAGCGTGGTTCGGTGAATTCCACCGGAGCGTCGAAAGCCGCCCTCCGCGTCGCTCTGCGCAGTGCTTTCAGCACTGTCGGGCCCAGGGCCAGCGTCAAGGTGATGGTGACGATGGCGCGGGGGAGGTCCCAGCCCAGGGATGTGGCTAGGCAGTAGGCGATGAAGCGGGCCAGGTTGTCGGGGAGGGGGTCGCCGGGGGCGAAGGAGACGCCTGAGGTGAGGCCGCCGATGTAGGGCCAGCCCTGGAGGTTCATGATCGTGCCGTAGAGGAGCGAGGCGACGGCCCCGTACACCGCGAGCATCGCGAGCTCGCGGCGGCCGCGCAGCCGGTCCGGGCCCGGCAGCAGCCCCGCACCCATCGACACCCACCCCATCGACAGCATCTGGAACGGCATCCACGGCCCCACCCCGCCCGTCAGCAGCGCCGACGCGAACATCGACACCGCGCCCAGCACGAAGCCGAAGCCGGGGCCGAGCACCCGGCCGGACAGCACCATCAGGAAGAACATCGGCTCGATGCCGGCCGTGCCCGCGCCCAGCGGGCGCAGGGCCGCGCCCGCCGCCGCCAGGACGCCGAGCATCGCGATGGCCTTGGCGTCCAGGCCGGTGTCGGCGATCGTCGCCACGACGACGGCCAGCAGCAGCGGGAGCAGCGCGGCGAACAGCCACGGCGCGTCCTTGGAGTGCGCGAGGCCGGAGGCGGAGTCCGCGAGCAGCGGCCAGCCGAAGGCCGCCACGCCGATCGCGGAGATCAGGACGAGGGCCGCCACGGAGCGGGGGCCCAGGCGGATGGCCCTCGCCTGGCGGTCGGCTGCCTCAGCTGTTCTCAAAGCTCGGAACGCGTTCACGCCGTCGGCTCCAATACGGCGCGCACCTGCGGGACCGTCAGCCACGGCAGCGGCGCGAGGACCTTCGAGACCTGCGGGGCGAAGGCGGGCGACGAGACCACGACCTCGGCCGTCGGGCCGTCCGCGACGATCTCCCCGTCGGCGAGGATCACCACCCGGTGGGCCAGCTCGGCGGCCAGCTCCACGTCATGGGTGGCCAGCACGATGGCGTGGCCGTCCGCCGCCAGGGCGCGCAGGATCTCCACGAGGCGGGCCTTGGCCGCGTAGTCGAGGCCGCGCGTCGGCTCGTCCAGGAGGATCAGCGGCGGCCGGGCCGTGAGGACGATCGCCAGCGCGAGCGCGAGCCGCTGGCCCTCGGACAGGTCGCGCGGGTGCGTGGAGTCCGGTACGTCCGGGAGCAGCTCGCCGACCAGCGCCCGGCAGGCGCCGGGGTCCGCGCCCGCGTCGTGGTCGGCGGCCTCGCACTCGGCGCGGACGGTGTCCGCGTACAGCAGGTCGCGGGGCTCCTGCGGTACGAGCCCGACGTGGCGCAGCAGGTCGCGCGGGCCGGTGCGGTGCGGTACGAGCCCGCCGACGCGCGCCGCGCCGCTCGCCGGTTCGTGCATGCCGACGAGGGTGCGCAGCAGCGTGGACTTGCCCGCGCCGTTGCGGCCCATCAGCGCCACGGCCTCGCCCGCCCGTACGGTCAGCTCGACGCCGCTCAGCGCTTCGACGCGGCCCCGGCGCACCGAGAGCCCGGTGACGGCGGCCGGCGGCGCGTCGGCGGCCCTGGCCGCCTTGCCCGGCCTGCGGAAGAGGACGGCGCCGCGCGGGCGGCGCGTCTCCTCGCCGTGGCGGCCGGGAGCCGCGGCCGGGGACGCGGGCGGGGTGAGGCCGGCCAGCCGTTCGCGCAGCGGCCCGGCCTTGCGGCGGGCGTCCCGTACGGACAGCGGCAGCGGCGACCAGTCCGCGAGGCGGCCGAGGTCGACCACGGGCGGGCGGACCGGCGAGCGGGCCATGACCTCGGCCGGGTCGCCGACGACGGGCGGCGCGCCGGGGGAGGGGAGCAGGATCACCTGGTCCGCGTACTGCACGACCCGCTCCAGCCGGTGCTCGGCCAGCAGGATCGTGGTGCCGAGGTCGTGGACGAGCCGCTGGAGGACCGCGAGGACCTCCTCGGCGGCGGCCGGGTCGAGCGCGGACGTCGGCTCGTCGAGCACCAGCACCCGGGGGTGGGTGGTGAGCACCGAGCCGATGGCGACGCGCTGCTGCTGGCCGCCGGAGAGGGTGGCGATGGGCCGGTCGCGCAGTTCGGCGAGGCCGAGCAGGTCGAGGGTCTCCTCGACGCGGCGGCGCATCACGTCGGGGGCCAGGCCCAGCGACTCCATGCCGTAGGCCAGCTCGTCCTCGACGGTGTCGGTGACGAAGTGGGAGAGCGGGTCCTGGCCGACGGTGCCGACCACGTCGGCGAGCTCGCGCGGCTTGTGGGTGCGGGTGTCGCGGCCCGCGACGGTGACGCGGCCGCGCAGGGTGCCGCCGGTGAAGTGCGGTACGAGCCCGCTCACCGCGCCCAGCAGGGTCGATTTGCCGACCCCGGACGGCCCGACCAGCAGCGACAGCTCCCCTTCGGGCACGACCAGGTCCACGCCGTGGATCGCGGGCGCGGTCGCGTTGTCGTACGTGACCGACACCTGCTCGAAGCGGATCGCTGCGCTCACTGTCCGGCCTCCTGCGAATGCGAATGCGAATGCGGGTGCGGGTGCGGGTGCGGGTGCGAATACGGGCCGGGCTCGCCGCCCGGCGGGGAGTGCCGGCCGGACGGCCGCGCCCCGCGGACCGGCGCCGGGGCGACGAAGGCGGGCAGCAGACCCAGCAGCACGGAGGCCGCGGGCCACAGCGGCAGGCCGGGCGCGGTCAGCGGTACGGCCGGGGGGTGCAGCGGCTGCGCGGCGTACGAACCGGCCCAGATCATCAGGCCCGCCACGGCGACCCCCGAACCCGACACCAGCCAGGCCCGCGCCCCCCACCGGTCGGGGCGGTAGCGACTGCGAACCGAGCGCCGCCCGCCCAGCCACAGCCCGCCCATGGCGGCGACGAGCCCGGCCAGCAGCACCGGCAGCCCGTAGCCCGCGCCCTGCTCGGCGAGCAGGCCGTACGTACCGGCGCACACGCCCAGCAGCCCGCCCAGCGTCAGGGCGGTGGTGGTGTGCCGCACGGCGGGCGGGACCTGGGCGGTACGCCCGTAACCGCGCGCGTCCATCGCCGCCGCCAGCGCCACCGAACGCTCCAGCGCGCCCTCCAGCACCGGCAGCCCGACCTGGAGCAGCGCCTTCGCGCCGCGGTCGGGGCGGCCGCGCAGCCGGCGGGCGGCGCGCAGCCGCGCCACGTCGGCGACGAGGTTCGGCGCGAACGTCATGGCGACGACGATCGCGACGCCCGCCTCGTACAGCGCGCCGGGCAGGGACTTCAGCAGCCGCGCCGGGTTCGCGAGCGCGTTCGCCGCGCCGACGCAGATCAGGAGGGTCGCGAGTTTGAGCCCGTCGTACAGCGCGAACACCAGCCCCTCCGCCGTCACCCGGCCGCCGATCCGCACCCCGCGCGCCCAGTCGGGCAGCGGCACCTCGGGCAGGGTGACGATCGTGTGCGTACCGGGGATCGGGGACCCGAGGACGACGGCGAACACCAGCCGAATCCCCAGCACCAGCAGCCCCAGCTTGAGGAACGCCCCGTACGACCGCGCCCACGGCGCGTCCGTGCGCCGCGCGGCCACCACATACCCCGCGACGCCGACCAGCAGACCGAGCAGCAGCGGATTGGTCGTACGGGAGGCGGCGGTGGCGAGCCCGAGCGCCCAGAGCCACCAGGCGCCGGGGTGCAGGGCGGCGCTCCGGGAGGTCTGGGGGGCACGGGCGCGGCCCATGACCTCTGCCGTCGCGCGGCCGCGCGACGGCCGCGCCTCCTGGTCGTTCA
>NZ_JBHVHQ010000505.1:0-6293 GCF_042800135.1 Streptomyces sp. NPDC057654
GTCATGCGCCCTGGTCACCTGGTGCTCCGTCTCTCCGGCGCTCGTGGCGCCGGCTGGGGTGGGGGTGGTGCGCGCCGCGGCGGGGCCGGTGGGCTCCGGCGGCGTCGGTGCGGGGTGGGGACGGGTCCGGCCGTTCTCGGGCTGCGCCGGGGGCCGGTCGTGCGCGGTGGCCGCCGGGAGCGGCCGGGCGGGTGTCACGGTGTGTCAGGCCCGCAGGGTCGCGCCGCCGTCGACGTAGAGGTCGTGCATGGTGATGTGGCGGGCCCGGTCGGAGACGAGGAAGGCCACGGCGTCGGCGATGTCGGAGGGCTCGGCGATGCGGCCGAGCGGGATGCCGACGCGGTACGTGGAGGGGTCGCCGTCGATGACGCGCAGCGGGGCCTGCGGGTCGGTCCACATGTCGCGCTGCATGGCGGTGTCGGTGGAGCCGGGCGAGACGACGTTGCAGCGGATGCCGCTGCGGGCGAGCTCCAGCCCGAGGCACTTGGTGAACATGGTGGCGGCGGCCTTGGAGGCGGCGTACGCGGCCATGCTGGTGCGGGGGACGCCGGCGGCGTTGGAGCCGACGGTGACCATGCAGCCGGCGCGGCGCTCGCTCATGCGGCGGGCGGCGGCGCGGGAGGTGTTGAAGACGCCGGTGGTGTTGACGGCGAAGGTGGCGTTCCATGCCTCGTCGGTGAGGTCGACGACGGGCGCGGTGTGCAGCACGCCGGCGACGTTGACGAGGATGTCGAGGGGGCCGGTGGCGCGTTCCACGTCGTCCATGACGCGTTCGACGGCGGAGCTGTCGGTGACGTCGGCGAGGTGGGCGGTGACGCGGGCGGCACCGAATTCGGTTTCGAGGGCCTTGATGCCGTCGGGGGTCGCGTCGAGGGCGGCGACCTTGGCGCCGCGTTCGATCAGTGCGCGGACGACCGCCTCGCCTATGCCCTGTCCGGCGCCGGTGACCAGCGCGACGCGTCCGGCGAGTTCTGGCTGCTGCACGACGGAATCCCCTCCTGGTGGTTAGGTAAGGCTAACCTAACATGGCTCCGAGCCTGGTGAGGAGTGGCGAGCGCCGAATCCATCGCCGCTCAACCACTCCCCCGCCCCCGTCAACCCGCGGCGCGCTCAGCTCACTTGGCCATGGCCTTCTGGATGTCGCCCAGCACCGACATCGCGGCCAGCGGGCCGCCCAGGCTCGTCCACTTCGAGCCGTCGATCTCGGTGAGGTGGCCGTCCTTGACCGCGCCCAGCTGCTGGTACGCCGGCTTCTTCTTCAGCGCCGCGAAGAGGTCCGCGTCCTTGCCCTTGGCCGCGAGGGTGCCGATGAACAGCCAGTCCGCGTCGATCTGCTTGATGTCCTCGTCGCTGATCGGCGTCGAGTGGCCCGCGCCCTTCTCGTTCTGAATGCCGGGACGCTTGAAGCCGAGATCCTTGAGCACATCGCTGATGAAGACGCCCTGCTGCATGACGGCGGTGCCCTTGCCGGAGTAGCGGGCGACGCTCACCGTCTTCCCGGCGTTCGCGCCGATCGCCTTCTTCACCTCGCCGGCCTTCTTGTCGTAGTCCGCGAGGAACTTCTTCGCGTCGGCTTCCTTGTTGAGGATCTTCCCGGTGAGGGAGAGCGCCGACTTCCAGTCCTTGTCCTTGCCGATCGTCACAACCGTCGGCGCGATGCCCCGCATCTGCGTGAGGATCTGCTTGTCGCTGATCTGGCCCGCCAGGATGACGTCCGGCTGGGCCGCGAGAACCTTCTCCACATCCGGCCCGGTGACCGCGCCGACCACCGGAATGTCCTGCGCCTTCTCCTTGAGGTACTCCGGGGCGCCCTGCTGGCCGCGGCCCGCGGTGAGACCGGCCGGCTTCACGCCGAGCGCGAGCGAGCTGTCGAGGTCCATCTCGCTGAGCACGACGACCTTCTTGGGGGCCTTCGGCACCTCCACCTGCGCGCCCGTCGCGTCGGTGACCCGGCGGGCGTCGCTCTTGCCGCCGTCCGACTTCGCGCTGTCCGTCGTGTCCTTGCCGTCCGAACCGCAGGCGGTGAGCGAGAGCGCGGCGGCGAGGGCGATCGCGGTCGCGGCGGTCAGCCGGGTGCGCGAGGAACGGGAGGAGGACATGTGTGGATCTCCGAGCTCTGGGGACAACATTCAGGGGCGTTTCGGGGCGTCGCAGGTCATCGCGGGCCGTTTGAAGGGCGCGAAAACCGGACAACACCTCGTGGGACACAAGGGCATGGCAGAGCGTCGGACGCGTCGGCACAACCCGCCCGAGACCCCACCATGCATTAGGTTAGGCTAACCTCATGCTGGTTGCGCAAGAGGGCGGGGCCCAGATCCCCGCGCCACCCGAGGCCGAGCCCCCGATATCCGACGGCTCGCGCGGCCGGGTCCGCTGGACGGCCCTCGCGCTCCTCGCGGCGCTCCTCGTCCTCGCCCTGCTCTCGCTGCTCATCGGCACCGGCAGCGAGCCGATGGGCCGCGCCCTCGACTTCCTCCTCGGCGACCGGGCCGCCCGCGCCGACGCCCAACTCCACCTGGCCGTCATGGACGTCCGCGTACCGCGCACCATCGCCGCCGTCCTCGTCGGCGTCGCCCTGGGCACCGCGGGCGCCCTCCTCCAGGCCGTCACCCGCAACCCGCTCGCCGAGACCGGGCTGCTGGGCGTCAACTCGGGCGCGGCGCTCGGCGTCGTCGTCGGCCTCACCTACTTCGGCGCCGACTCCTCGTACGCGATGCTCGTCTGGGCCCTGGCCGGCGGGCTCGCCGCCAGCGCCGTCGTGCTGCTGCTCGCCGCCTCCGGCCGCGGCGCCGGGGCCTCGCCGCTGCGGCTCGTCCTGGCCGGCTCGGCGCTCGGCGCCACCTTCCACGGCGCGACCTCGTACGTGCTGCTGGGCACCAAGTCCACCTTCGACGAGTACCGCTACTGGACCATCGGCTCGCTCGCCGGCATCGAGACCTCCACCGCGCTCACCATGGCCCCGCTCGTCGCCGTCGGCCTCCTCGTCGCGCTCGGCGCCGCCCGCCCGCTCGGCGCGCTCGCCCTCGGCGACGACTCCGCCCGCGCGCTCGGCCACCACCCCGGCCGTATCCGCCTGGTGGTGGCCGGCGCGGTCACCCTCCTCGCGGGCGCCGCCGTCGCGCTCGCCGGGCCCATCGCCTTCCTCGGGCTGCTCGCCCCGTACGCGGCGCGGACCGTCACCGGCCCCCGCATGGCGCCCCAACTCCTGCTCTCCGCCCTCATCGGAGCCAATGTGATGATCGCCGCGGACATCCTGGCGCGCGTCGTCATCCGCCCCTGGGAGACCCCGGTCAGCGTGCTGCTCGCGCTCCTCGGCGGGCCGCTGCTGATCTGGATCGCCCGGTCGAACCGGATGAGCGGCCTCGGCGCGTCAGGGGCGTCCGCATGACCGAGCGCACGACCGAGCCGCGTACCGACCCGCCTGCGGTATCCGACACCGCGATCACCCCGCCCGACAGCGTCGTCCTGCGCACCGGCACCCTGTCCTGGCTCTTCCCGCGCCGCACCGCGCTCGTCTCCGTCGGCCTCGCCCTCGTCATCGCCGTCGTCGTCGCGCTGGCCACCTTCGCCAGCTCCACCGGGCTCAGCCCCGCCGACACCCTCTCCGGGCTGTTCGGCACGGGCGACCGGATGACCGTGATGCTGATCCAGGACTTCCGGCTGCCGCGCATCCTGGTCGGGCTGATGGTCGGCGCGGCCCTCGGCGTCTCCGGCTGCCTCACCCAGACGCTGGCCGGCAACCGACTCGCCACCCCCGACATCATCGGCGTCAACGAGGGCGCGACCGCCGCCGTCGTCGCCTCCGTCGTCGGCAGCTCGACCGCGATGGTCGGCGACTGGTGGCTCGGCCCGCTCGGCGCGGTCGCCGCCGCGGTCGTCGTGGTCGCCTGCGCGGGCGGCGCGGGCACCCGCGGCTACCGCGTCCTGGTCGTCGGCATCGGCGTCTCCACCCTCATCGGCGCCGTCACCAACCTCGTGATGTCCCGGCAGAACGAGAACACCGCGGGCGGCGTCTTCCTGTGGAGCGTCGGCAGCCTCAACGGCCGCGACTACACCGTGGGACGCCCGCTGCTGCTCTGCCTCGTCGTGCTCATCCCGCTCGCCCTCATCGCCGGCCGCCGCCTGGACGTCATGCGGTTCGACGACGACATGGCCGCCGCCCTCGGCGTCAACATCCGGCTCGTACGCGGCCTCACCCTGGCCCTGGCCGTCGCGCTGGCCGGCGTCGCGGTGGGCATCGGCGGCCCGATCGCCTTCGTGGCGCTCGCCTCCCCTATCCTCGCGGGCCGCCTCTGCGGCCCCACCCGGGTGCCCATCGTGGGCTCCGCGCTGGTGGGCGCGGGCCTCATCGCCGCCGCCGACGCGCTCGGCCGCGTCATCGCCCCCGTCGAGATCCCGGTGGGCGTGGTCACCAGCGTCCTCGGCGGGCCGTTCCTGCTGTGGGTCCTGATCAGCGGCGACGGCCGCTCGCGGGCCGCGAAGCCCTCTCGCCGCCCCTCCGGAAAGGCATGACCGTGCAGAAAGGCATGACCGTGGCCGAGACCGCCCACGACCTCGTCGTCGAGAAGATCGAGGCGGGCTACCCCGGACATCTCGCCGTCCGCGGCGTCGACCTCACCGTGCCGGCCGGCCGCGTCGTCGCCATCGTCGGCCCCAACGGCTGCGGCAAGTCCACCCTGCTGCGCACCATCGCCCGCCTGCACCAGCCCCGGTCCGGCACGGTGAGCGTCGGCGGCGCCGACGTCTGGCAGCTCGGCCAGCGCCGCGCCGCGCACCTCGTCTCGCTGCTGCCGCAGGCCCCGCAGGCCCCCGAGGCCGTCACCGTCGCCGGGCTCGTACGGTACGGGCGCCACCCCCACCAGGGGCTGTTCCGCCAGTGGTCCCGCCAGGACGAGCGGGCGGTGCGCGCCGCGCTGGAGGCCACCGGCACCACCGAGCTGGCCGGCCGCCGCCTCGACCGGCTCTCCGGCGGCCAGCGCCAGCGCTGCTGGCTCGCCATGGTCCTCGCCCAGGAGACCCCCCTCGTCCTGCTCGACGAGCCGACCAGCGCCCTCGACCTCGGCCACGCCGTGGAGGTCCTGGAGCTGGTGCGCTCGGTGGCCGCCGCGGGCCGCACCGTCGTGATGGTGCTGCACGACCTGATGAGCGCCGCCCGCTACGCCGACGTCATCGTCGCCATGCGCGACGGCGAGATCGTCGCCGACGGCCCCTCGCGGGAGGTCGTGGACGCCGCGCTGGTGCGGACGCTGTACGGCATCGACGCCGACGTCCTCGCGGCCCCCGGCGACGGCTCCCCCGTCGTGGTGCCCGCCGCCCGTACGCCGCGGGCCGCCGCCCCCGCGACCGTGGGACAGGGCAAGGCGCAAATGTAGTCTTTGCGGGTGCGCATTCTGGTGGTCGAGGACGAAGAGCGGCTGGCCGACACCCTGCGGCGGGGGCTGGCCGCGGCCGGCCACTGGGTGGACGTCGCGCACGACGGGCGGCGCGGCCTGGAACTCGCCCTGGCCCAGGGGTACGACGCGCTCGTCCTCGACGTGATGCTGCCGGGCCTGGACGGCTACGAGGTCTGCGGGCGGCTGCGGCGGCTCAAGGACCGTACGCCGATCCTCATGCTCACCGCGAAGGACGGCGAGTACGACGAGGCCGAGGGGCTCGACGCGGGGGCCGACGACTATCTCGCCAAGCCCTTCTCCTTCGTGGTGCTGCTGGCCCGGCTGCGGGCGCTCGGCCGCCGGGCCGGGCGGGAGCGGCCCACCACCCTCCAGGCCGGCGACCTGGTCCTGGACGTCGCCGCGCGCGCCTGCCGGCGCGGCACCCGGGAGATCGAGCTGACCACGCGGGAACTCGCCGTGCTGTCGTGTCTGATGGCCGGCAACGGCCAGGCGGTGCCCAAATCGGACATCCTGCACGAGGTGTGGGACGCGCCCGGCGACATCGACCCCAATATCGTCGAGGTCTACATCAGCTCGCTCCGCAAGAAGATCGACACCCCGTTCGCGCGTCGCTCGATCCGCACCGTGCGGGGCGTCGGCTACCGGGTGACGCCCGATGACGGCTGACCGCCCGGCCACGACCAACCGTCCGCCGACGGCCGACCGTCCGCGCCGTCGGCTGCGCCGGCTCCTCCCCCGCACCGTACGGGCCCGCGCCACCGTCGCCGCGGCCCTCACCATGGCCGTCATCCTGGCCGCCGGGGGCGGCTGGCTCTATCTCGTGCTGCGCCACAACCTCCTCGACAACGCCGCCGAACGCACCGAGCTGGCCGCCCGCAAGACCGCCGCCGGGCTCGGCCC
>NZ_JBHVHQ010000506.1:0-6291 GCF_042800135.1 Streptomyces sp. NPDC057654
GTCCCAGGGGCCCCGGCGGCGACCGGCTTACAGGCAGGGGACGGCCTGCGCGCCGCCGCCGGGGTCCGGCATCCACTACGTACGTACGCCCGGCAGGCGGCCACGTACAGCGGGCCCCACGACCCCCGCGAGAGCCCACAGCACATCCCCCCACACGTCCCCACACGTACGACGAGCGAGAAATCGGGAGCGGGAACGGCAATGACCACCACTGGGGCAGGACTGCGGGGGCGCGTGCGCACCCGCGACGGCTGGGCGGTGCAGCACGCGGTGCTCACCATGACCGACATGCAGGGCGCGCAGGTGCTGCGCGCCCAGGCCGACGACGACGGCGCGGTCCACTCGGACCAGCCGCTGCCGCCCGGCCCGTACACGGTCATCGCGACCGCCGTCGGCTACGCCCCGGCCGCCTCGACCGCCATCGTCACCGCCTCCGGGCGCGCCGACGTCGGCACCGTGGTCCTCGCCCGGCTGGGCGGCGTGGAGCTGCCGCCGCCCGGGGCGTGGACGATCGACCCGATGCACTCCTCGGTGGGCGCGGTCGCGCAGCACCTGGGGATCTCCAGCGTGCGGGGGCGGTTCACGGAGTTCGCGGGGCGCATCGAGATCGCGGAGAGTGTCGAGGACACCGGCAAGTCGGCCGTGGAGGCCGTCATACGGGCCGACTCCATCGACACCGGCAACGCCATGCGGGACGGTCACCTGAAGTCCGCCGACTTCCTGAACGTCGAGGCGTACCCGGAGATCACCTACCGCTCCACGGGCCTGGAGCCCGCCGGCGCCGACCGCTGGACGGTCCACGGCGAACTGGCCCTGCACGGCGTGGTGCGGCCCGTGGACCTCGATCTGACCTACCTCGGCACCGGCCCGGACCCGTGGGGCGGCACCCGCGCCGCGTTCCGCGCCACCGCCGAGCTGCGCCGCGAGGACTTCGCGATGAACTACAACCAGGTCGTCGCGGCGGGCATCGCGGCGATCGGCACCACGCTGCGGGTCGAGCTCGACATCCAGGCGGTGCAGGGGACGGAGCTGCCGGGGCTGTAAGACCCGGCGGTAGCGGTAGGGGGCGTACGGAAGTCCGTACGCCCCCTCCTGACGTCTATGAACCGTCCTACCGCCCCGCGTCCTGCCCGCTCCGCCTCAGCGCGCGGTCGCGCAGCACCTCGATGCCCGCGATGGCGCAGTCCAGCGCCACCTCGAAGTCGTGGGCGCGCATGGCCTCGACGTCGGTGCTGGGGCGGGCGTCCATCAGCTCCTTGGACTCCGCGAACTCCGGCCGCCCGTTGACGGTGGCCATGACCTCGTGGAAGTACTCGTCCTGGGTGAGCCCCGCCTCGCGGCAGCGGGCGGCGAAGCGGCCCTCGATCGTGCCGTAGCCGTAGACGAACTGGAAGACGAGGGCCAGGGCCCCGGGGACCTCTGCCACCGGCAGCCCGCTGTTGACCGCGACGCGCTGGGCGGCGGTGGCGAACTTCATCGCGTGCGGGCCGATGTTGAGGTACTCGCCGATCAGCCGGGAGACCCATGGGTGGTTCACCAGCATGGCGCGGTTGGTCTCGGCCAGCTGGCGCAGTTGGTCGCGCCAGTCCGCGTCCGTGCCCTCCTCGGGCACCTCCAGCTCGGCGGCGGCCGCGTCGACGGCGTACTCCAGGAGGTCGTCCTTGGTGTCGACGTACCAGTAGACGGACATGGCGGTGACGCCCAGCTCCGCCGCCAGCCGCCGCATCGAGAACTTCGTCAGACCCTCGGCGTCGAGCAGCCGGACGGTGGCCGCGACGATCCGGTCGTGGTCGAGCCCGGCGGTCTGCTCGGCGGCGGCGCCGGCCGGTCCGGAGTGGTCCGCCCGGCGTTTGGGAGCGGGCCGTTCGTTCAGCCACACACTGGCCCGGATGGTGCGGGTGCGGCCGCTCGCCATGGCGCGCTCTCCTTCTGCGATGCGCTGGTGGTACGTATCCGATGCTAAGGCCCGGACCGGACGGAGCCGCCCCCGCGGTCCGGGCCCGGCGACACCCGCCGCCACCGTCCAGCCGGGCCCGGCAGCGCTCAGCCGCCGACCGGTACGCCCTCCTCCGCTTCCTGCTCCGGCGGCGGGAGCTCGGCGCGCAGCGGGAGTTGAGGACCGCGCCCAGCACGGCTACGCCCGAACCATTGCCGAACTCGGTCAAGGTGCCGTTGACGCCTGCGCCGACGCCCGCCTTCGCCGGCGGAATGGCGGACATGATCGCGTGGCGTGTGCAGGTGGTCAGCCCAGGCGAGGGACAGGGTTGTCGGGGGTGTCGAGCCACGGCACATGGGTGCCGTCGGAGGCAGCCGTGAGGCCGAAGCGCTCCGGCCCAGGGTGGCCCGCGTCGCGCCACCAGTGGTAAGCGGCTTCGACCGATTCCCACAGACGGCGGGGCCCGTGCTCCCACACGGTGAACCGGTCCGAGTTCTGCCCGTCCCAGTCCACGGCCGCCCACGAAGTGGCGTCGGTGGTGGCCAGCCACAGGCGGGAAGTGACGCCCTCCACGTCGGGGTCCTCGTGCCAGGTCCGCCACACGTCCCGGAGCTGGAGGCCGATCGCGAACTGTGCCACCCAGTCGTCGCCGGAGACCGCCCAGGGAGGAAGCAGGGTCGAGGATTCGGCCGGCACATGGTCGTCACGGACCACATCACGGTAGATCCGCAGGTCCGTGCGCTGGCCGCGCATCAGCATGAACGCGGAGTGTGGGGAGAAGAACCCCGAGGCCGTCCCGTGTCCGTCCACGACGAGCCGCAGCAGCCCGTAGCAGAACCACGGCGACTCCCACGGCAGCAGGATCACGCCCCCCGGTTTCGTCTGGGCGATCCAAGCCGGGGGGATCGAGCGCACCGAACACGTGGCCAACACCCGTTCGTAAGGGCCGCCCGGCTCGTACCCGAAGTGCCCGTCCCCAAGGATGACGTGGGGCTCCAGCCCGATGCTCTTGAGACGCATCGCGGCTTGTGCGGAGAGAGCCGGGTCCACTTCGACGGTGGTCACCCGATCCGGCCCGAGGCGGTGAGCGAGCAACCCCGCGTTCCACCCTGTCCCCGTGCCGATCTCCAGCACCTTGTGGCCGGGCGCCACGTCCAGCATGTCGAGCATGCGAAAGACGATCGAGGGGGCCGAAGCCGAACATGAGGCCCAGCGGTCTTCGGGTTCCGCCTCCTGGCCGTCGTTGACCTGCGTGACCACAGAGGTATCCGCGTACGCGTGGCTCAGCCAGGCTTCCGGTGCCAGGTCGCGGGAGCACTCCGCCAAGTCGTCGCTCACCCAAACGGTCTGGGGAAGGAAGGAATGCCGGGGGGTAGACCAGTAGGCGCTTTCCCAGGCGGGGGCCATCGGGGCTCCGAGGCTTTCGTTCACCGAGCCGAGCAGGCTGTGCATGGCAGCCCGCTCGTCCGCTCCGATCCGTGTCATTTCCGAGTGCCTACTTCCCCTTGTGCTTCGGCTCAGGCTTCGGCTTCTCGGTGTCCGAGGACGGTTTGTTCGTTCCCGGGTCCTTCTTGCCCGAGTGCTTCCCGTCGCCGCCGCTGTCGCCCTTGCCCGTTCCCCATCCCATTGCAGTCTCCTCTGACTCGTAGTGATCGTTCAGGGCCTTGCGATGGGCCGGAGACCCATGGTGATGACCCGTCAGGCTGCCGACCTCATGCAGGCAGCCGGACGGGCGAGGGTTCCGCCCCGTCCACGTGGAGGGAGCCATGAGCCCCTGGATTCGCGTATCGAAGCTCCGTGAGAACCGATCCGGGAGGGCTCCAAGGGGGCGAAGCGGGATTTTCTCTCGCAACATCCAGACAACCGCGTGGAGTTGAGGCAGACCACCGCATCAGTACGGCATTCTTGGTGCAGATCCGATGCATCGCGGCACACCAGCGGAGCAACGTGGGGAAGGGGCCGTTGTGGGCCTTGCAGGACACAGGAAAGCCCTGGGTTACAGTCAGGAAGGTCTTGCCCACGCCCTTGGTGTCGACCGGACCACGGTCGGCCGTTGGGAGCGCGGTGAGACGGAGCCTCAGCCGCCCTTACGTCCGGAGCTGGCGGAGCTTCTGCAACTGGATCTGGCCGAACTCAACGCCCTGTTGCCCCAGCCGCAAGCCGTTTCCTCGGAGTCCGCAGGAGCGCCGCCACGCGACCACGACGACTCAGGGGACCTTGACGACATGATCCGACGTGAATTCCTACGTTTGATCGCCGTGACCGGCGCGGCGCTCGCTCTTCCCGACGACGAAACAGCGGCGCTTGTCGATGGGGCCCAGCGTGGGTCCAGCACCGATTTCCTGCGCATAAATGGACACCTGTGGCAGGTATACCAACTAGCGCGCTCAAAGCGTTCTGTCGCACCCGTCGTGCGCGATCACCTCGCCACGTTGAAGGATCGGTTGAAGGGCTGCCGAGGCGCTGAAGTATCAGAGCTGAGTGGCGCGGCAGGCGACCTCTTCCAACTTGCCGGGGAGCTTGCGTTCGACCGGAACCACTATTCCGACGCCGCCGCCTCATACAACGTGGCAGCGTCGGCGAGCCATGGAGCAGGGGCCTTCGATCTTTGGGCATGCGCGTTGGTCCGCCAGTCGTACATCGACCTGTACGACCACCGATACGAGGACGCGGCGGATGTTCTGGCGGCCGCATCACGGGTAGCGCGTCGTGGCGACACCCAATTGGCAACCCGCTATTGGGTGGCCGCCGTGGAGGCGGAGGCATACGCCGGGTTGAAGGACCTCAGCAGTTGTGAGCGCGCCATGGACGAAGCGGAGAAGGTACTGGACCTGTCCCCGTCCGGGCAAAACGGCGGCTGGATTCGGTTCGACGGTTCCCGGCTGGCGGAGGAGCGGGGAGCGCGGTACGTACAGCTTGGGCGCCTGGATCTCGCAGAACAGACCCTCATGAAGGCTCTGGGCCAGCAGGCACTTGCACAGGGGCAGTCCTACAGGCGCAGGGGAGCAGTACTCACAGATCTTGCCGCCGTCGGGGCCAGGCGACGCGACAGCGAACAGGTCCTGTCCTATGCCGGCGAGGCCCTGGAACTGGCCAGAGCTTCATCGTCCGGATACGTCACCCGTAGACTCCATTTCCTGCAAGCTGAGTTCGAGCCCCTCAGCCGTGATCGCCGAATCGTCGAGCTGGGTGCCGAGATCAGCGCGCTGCGTACGACGTGACGAGAGGGGTCAGCATGTCGGAGATCGAGGGTGCCCGCGTGTTCCGGGAGACGTGGATCACCGGAGTACGGCAGCACTTCCCCGGTGAGCCCAAGGCCGGCTATGTGACGCCATGGGAGGACACCCCGCAGTGGGAGCGAGACGCCGCCGGAGCGGTCTATATCCAGGTCAGCCAGTTCGTCGAGATCAGCGGCGGCCACGCGTCAAGGCTGTCCCGCGAGCAGAAGGGCCGTTTCGTCGCAACGTGCTGGACGGCTCAGATGTTCAAGCACTTCAAGGACCCGAAGCCCGGCTACGTGGCGGACTGGCCCGAGCTTCCTTCATGGCAGCAGGAGACGGATGCCGACATCTTCGAGGCCATCGAGAAGGCGTTGGCCTGATCTCCGGGGCTGACCTCCTGGCTGCTCTCCGAGTGCCCGCCCACCGCGCGCATCGCGAAGGCGACTGGCATGATCTGTTCACCAGCCCTTCGGCAGGAAGCGGACGGCCTTGCCGGCCGCAGTCTCCAGCACCTGGTAGCCAGGCGCGCACATCTCCATGAGTTGCATGCCCCGGCCGCCCTCCGAATCCAGAGCGACTACGCGCAGGCGCGGCAACACCGGTGACTCGTCCCAGACTTCGATCCAGAGGTCCGGGAGGACGACTACCGTGAACTCCTTGCCCGCACCGTGTCTCACGGCGTTCGTGACGGCCTCGCTCACCAAGAGTCCGCACAATTCGACCAGGTCCTGCTCCACACCGGCATCGGCGTAGATTTTCGTCGCACAATGCCGGGGCTGGGGTACGTGCTGCGGCACTCCATCCTGACGCAGCACATCATCCCGCTCACTGACTCCGAGTACGACGCCTACGTGAAGGGCGTGCAGGCCGGACAGCCCGGCCTGGTGCCCCGCCCGTAAAGCCGGCGGCCCGCTCCCCCGAATTCGCTCAGGTCGGGGAGGGCGGGCCCGGCAGCGCTCAGCCGCCGACCGGTACGCCCTCCTCCGCTTCCTGCTCCGGCGGCGCCGCGTCGGCGCGCTCGGCGCGGCGCAGCAGCAGCGCGGCCAGCACGCCGCCGACGAACACGGCCGCGGCGCCCGCCAACTGGCTTGTCTCGACGCCGGTTGAGAAGGCGTCGGCGACGGCGGAGCGGTC
>NZ_JBHVHQ010000507.1:0-6291 GCF_042800135.1 Streptomyces sp. NPDC057654
AACCCCAGCTGTTCCGCACGCCGCGGCTGCGGGCCGGCGCGCTCGGCGTCACGGCCGCGTTCTTCGCGATGTTCGCGCTCTTCTTCACCAACGCCCAGTACCTCCAGTACGTCAAGGGCATGAGCCCGCTGACCGCGGGCATCGCCTTCCTGCCACTGGCGGTGTGCATGATGCTCGTCTCCCGGCGCGCCTCGCGGCTGACCGCCCGGTTCGGCGCGCGCCCCGTGATGGCCGTCGGCATTCTGCTCATCGCCGCGTCCCTGCTGTGCGTCTCGTGGTCCGACGCCGGGACCCCGTACGCGCTGTACGCGGTCTACCTGCTCGCCGCGGGAGGCGGCATGGGACTCACGCTGCCGCCGCTGACCATGGGGATCATGGGCGCCGTGCCGCAGCACCGCGCGGGGCTCGGGTCCGGCCTGAACAGCGCCGCGCGCGAGATCGGCAGCGCCCTGGGGGTGGCCGTGATCGGCACCGTCACCACCAGCCGGTTCGCCGCCACGGCGGACCCGGCGGTGGGCTCCGGGCACCACTCGGCCTCCGACATCCTGGCGGCGGCGGCCCGGCTCGGGACCGGGGAGCACGCGCGGGCGGTCACCGCCTTCAGCGACGCGGCGGGCACCGGATACCGGGTGGTCGCCGCGGTCCTGGTGATCGCGGCGCTGTTCGTCCTGCGGTGGCATCGGACGCAGGAGCCGGGGTGAGAGGGCGGGCGCCGGGCGCGCCCGGACGGCGGGCCGGCACACGGTCACCCGGGCCAGGTGCCTCGCACTTCGTCCTCCAGTGCCTTGGCGGCCTTGCGGAGTTCCGTACGCAGCCGGGCGGCGTCCTTGCGCAGCCTCGGCGGTCCGGACAGGCTCAGCGCGGCGACCACCCGGTGCGAGGTGGCGCGGACCGGTACGGACAGTACGGTGCGCGAGTCCACGGCCTCCGTCAGGGCCCAGCCCCGGCTCCGTACCCGCCGCAGCGTCTCGCCCGGCCCGCCCGCCGCGTCCAGCCGGTCGTCCCAGGCGGTGAGGATCTGACTCGTCGCGTCCGCGCCGAGCGGCGCGACGGTCCCGGTCTCGACCACGTCCCGCAGCCCGTCGAGCGGACTGGCGGCGGCCAGACACTCGACGCTGTCACTGCGGCGCTGATAGATCTGCACGCTCAACCTGGTGTTCTCACAGAGCAGTTCGACGACTCCGGGGGCGACTCGGGCGAGCGCCCCGCCGTGCGCTATGGCCCCGAGCTGATGGACCCGCGAGCCGACCACCAGCCCCAGCTCCTCGACCTCGTCGACCAGTCTGTGCGCTCTGAGCGAGCGCAGTAACCGATGTGCTGTCGAACGCGGCACCCCCGTGGCCGCGGCGATACCGGACGCATGGCGCTCCCCCTCGGCGACGGCTGTCAACACAGCGACGGCCCGGTCCAAGGCCTTCATATCCACCCTCCAACGCCCCTGTCCGATGAGTTGGTGATGTGCCGGCGCGGCACACGACTCCCGGTGCGGCGCCGAGCACAGTACATACACCCAGTGACCAATCTGCAAGATGAAAAATCCCAGGATTTGGACATTCGGTTTCGGGGGCGACGTCACGTGCCCCCCTGCCGCCCACCGTGAAGGAGCTCGCGATGGCTCAGGAAACCGCTCCTCCGGGCCTGTCCGCCGACGTGGCGGCCCGCCTGGACCGACTGCCCGTCACCCGGCGGCACCGCTCGCTGGTCATCACCATCGGCATGGGTCTCTTCTTCGACATGTACGAGATCTTCATGTCGGGGGTGCTGGGCCCCGTCCTGTCCCAGCGCTTCGACCTCGGCGCCACCGCCACGTCGGCGGTGCTCGCCTCCGCCTTCATCGGCATGTTCCTGGGCGTCGTCATCATGGGGCGACTGGCAGACCGGTACGGACGCAGACGGTTCCTCATCGCCTCGGTGGCGCTCTACACGGTGTTCTCCGCCGTGGGCGCACTGAGCGCCAACGCCCCGATGCTCATCGCGGCCCGCTTCCTGGCGGGCCTCGGTATCGGTCCGCAACTCCCGTTGGCAGACGCCTACTTGAGCGACCTCCTGCCCGCCCGCGTACGAGGCCGCTACACCGCCCTCGCCTACACCATCTCCTTCTTCGGCGTACCGACGGTCGGCCTCCTCGCACACTGGCTGGTGCGGATGAGCCCGCTGGGCATGGCCGGGTGGCGCTGGCTCTTCCTCATCGGCGCACTGGGAGGGGTCGCCGCACTGCTGCGGTGCCGCGGTCTGGTGGAGTCGCCGCGGTGGCTGGCGTCGGTGGGGCGTACGGAAGAGGCTGAACGAATTGTGAGGGAGCTGGAGGCGGGGACGCCGTACGCTGCCGCTGAGCCTGCCGATGTGCCTGACGCATCATCAATTCGGTTGCTTAGGCAGGCGCGTAGAGATTCTCCTGCTCCGCGTCGAATGCCTCCCGTCTACCGCCGCCGCGCGGTGATGATGGGGGTCTTCCATCTTCTACAGAGCGTGGGCTTCTACGGATTCGGCACGATGGCGCCGTTGGTCCTGGACGCGAAAGGGTTCTCGATCGTCCACTCGCTGCTGTTCAGCGCGCTGACGTACTTCGGCTATCCGCTCGGCTCGCTGATCTCCATGGGACTGATCGAGCGATTCGAGCGGAAGCATTTGATCGTCGCCTCCGCCTTGGGAATGGCGGTGTTCGGCGTCGCCTTCGGGCAGGCCACCGACCAGGTCGCCATCGTGATCACGGGGGTGGGCTACACGGCCGTCAGCAACATCTTCTCCAACGCCTACCACGTCTACCAGGCCGAGATCTTCCCCACCGACCTCCGTGCCACCGCCACCAGCTGGACGTACGCGATGTCCCGCGTCTCGACGGCCGCCATGCCGTTCGCCTTGGTGCCGGTCCTGCACGCGTTCGGCGCGGCGAGACTCTTCGCCGCGGTCGCGGCCGTGATGACCGTCATCGCCCTGGAGATCGGGGTGCTGGGGCCTGCGGTGAACGGACGCCCGGTGGGGGAGGAGAAGGCGAACAGCCTCAAGGCGGCTCAGTAATAGTCGCGCATGAGCTCCGTTGCCCATTGGGGCTGTCGGGTGGCGCTGCGGGGGCCGTATTCGCTCATGTAGGGCTTGATGTCCAGGACGGGGGTGCCGGATACGGCGTCGAGGTCTTTTACGTGCAGGTCGTGGCCGGATACCTCGATCAGGCGGCAGCGGGAGACGCCGATTCGGTTGGGGCGGTTCTTGCCGCGTTGGGCGAAGATGCCTACCAGGGGCCAGTCCTTGTTGCCGCGAGGGTGGCGGGCGTTCGTTTCGATCTTTGCGACCGGTACGCGGTCGAAGTGGAAGACGACCTCCAGCTGGGAGAAGTCCTCGATGCCGGACAGCGCCTCTGCCGGGAACTGCTCGGGATCGAGACGGATCACCGAGGAGACCTCTGCCCAGTTGTCGTCGCGGATCTCCGTCCTGCCCCCTACGACCGTGGCGATGGGGCGTGATACCACGAGAGGAGGGGTGAACGACCGGCTTGTCACTGCCAGTTGGATGTTCACAGCCGTCTGGTTCAGCGACTGCCGCAACGCCTTGCTCAGCGATTGATGGAGACGCGTCTGCTGGTCCGTATCGGGGTAACCCGCCTCATCAGTCGTCAGCAGGCAGATGACAGTGCCGGTGCCGGTCAGGCACTGCCGCCACGTCACGTCGCAGCTTCCCTCGGGCAGCCCCAGAGCCTCGTCGACCGCTGACCCGATGCCGTCGAGGCCGGCCCTCCCCGGGTCCGTAGCCTCTGACAACAGAGTGAGCTCCGCCATGTTCCGACTCCTTCCACTCCGTGGAACCGACCTCCACCCTGTGGATCATTATCACGAATGTCAGTGCCTCGGATGCATTCGGGTGCGGGGCACGATGGACCGTGCAGGCGCGAAGACGGCTGCCTACCAGGCGAGTTCATCCAGATGGTTACGGCCGGAGAGCAGGCGGGCGATGCGGTCCTGCGCCGCATCACGGATGCCGGGCTGGGGGTGGTGCGCGTGGAGCGCGAGCTCCCTGTGCATGTCGTAGAAGAGCAACCGCTCGCGCAGACGCTCGCGCTCGAACAGCTCCGGATACGCGCCGCGCAGCCATCCGGGGACTTCTGTGAGTGTGGTCTCGTCGAGCCCTCGTGCGTCGGGTGCGGGCGGGTACTCTCGCGCCTTCGCGCACCAGCGCAGGATGGTGTCGAGCTCGACATCCGCCGGCTGAGCCAACGCCTCCGCGAAGTCGACGAGACCGGTGACGCGGCCTTGGCCGACATCGACCATCACATTGGATCCGTGTAGATCGCCATGGACGAGGACGGGCTCGTCGTCGGCGAACAACGCCAGACGCTCCTGGATCCAGTCGGCGACGTCCGCGAGCAGCCGCGAGTCATGGCCGGGCAGTCGCCGGGCA
The DNA here is from genome assembly GCF_042800135.1 of Streptomyces sp. NPDC057654. Classification (NCBI taxonomy): domain Bacteria; kingdom Bacillati; phylum Actinomycetota; class Actinomycetes; order Kitasatosporales; family Streptomycetaceae; genus Streptomyces; species Streptomyces sp. NPDC057654. The sequence continues at coordinate 4,393 of NZ_JBHVHQ010000507.1, forward strand.
GCCTCGACCCGCTGGAGCGCCGCACCCACTACGGGCGGGTGGAACGCGGGCCACGGCCGGCCGGCGAGCGCGTCGGTCAGCCAGGGCGGCAGCAGGTCGGCCGGGACAGGAACGCGGTGAAGTGCGCGCAACGCGGATCCGAGGCTCTCGATCATTGCCCGGCGCGTGTGCGGGTCCGCCGTCGGCCATACCTCGTACAGGGTTCGGCCGGGCACGCGTTCGGAGACGCACCACGGCCCGTCCGGGCCGTCGCCGTGGGCGAGGTGCCGGGCGTGTGGGACCTCGCTGCCGGCGAGCAGGCCGGTGACTGTCGCCTCGTGGCGAAACGAGTCGCGGAACTGTCCGTTGCTCAGCCGTACGACGTATTCGTCGCCGACCCACACGCGGCTGACCCAGCCGGTCTTCGGAAGAAAGCGCCCGGTCGCCGACAGGCCGGCGGCCGCCAGCGTCCTCAGCAGCGCCGGATCGGCAGCCGGCTCGTCGACGAACGGCGTTGATCGATCGCACACGTACCAAACCTCGCACACCTACCAGAGCGGATCGAGGAGCTTTCCGCGCAGCTCGGCGAACTCGACCGGGCAGGTGAGCGCTACGGGACGTCGTCCTAGGACACCGCCGGCTCGGCGGCCCGGTTCCACAGCTCGGTGCTGTGGGCCTCGACGAGCGCGCCGATCCGGGCCAGAGCCTCATGGCCCGGCTGGGGTACGAGCCGCCGCCCATCGCGCAGCCGCAGCGCGACCCGGCCGTCCACGGCCTCCTTGGCGCCGATGACGGCCTGATACGGAACGAGCCGCGCCTCCCGGATACGGGCGCCGAGGGTGCCGCTCTCCGGGCCGCGGACCTCGGCGCGCAGCCCCAGTTCCGCGCACTGCCGGGCGAACGCGTCGGCGTTCGGCAGCTCCGCGTCGGTGATCGGGAGGATCGCCACCTGGGTGGGGGCGAGCCAGGCGGGGAACGCGCCGCCGTGCTCCTCGATGAGGTGGGCGACGGCCCGTTCCACGCTGCCGATGATGCTGCGGTGGAGCATAACCGGCCGGTGCTTCGCGCCGTCCGCCCCGATGTAGTGCAGCCCGAACCGCTCGGGCTGGTGGAAGTCGACCTGCACGGTGGACAGGGTGAACTCCCGGCCCGCGCTATCGGTGACCTGGACGTCGATCTTCGGCCCGTAGAACGCGGCCTCCCCCTCGGCCGCCTCGTAGGGGAGCCCCGAGCCGTCGAGCACCTCGGTCAGCAGGGCGGTGGACCGTTCCCATTTCTCGGGAGCGGCCACGTACTTGCCGCCGGGTCCGGGGAGGGAGAGGCGGTAGCGGGTCGGGGCGATGCCGAGCGCCTCGTACGCGCGGCGGATCATGTCCAGCGCGCCCCGCGCCTCCTCCGCGACCTGGTCCACAGTGCAGAAGACATGGGCGTCGTTGAGCTGGATGGCGCGGACACGGGTGAGCCCGCCGAGCACGCCGGACAGCTCCGAGCGGTACATGCCGCCGAGTTCGGCCATGCGCAGCGGCAGTTCGCGGTAACTGTGCGCCCGCGAGCGGTAGATGATCGCGTGGTGCGGGCACAGGCTCGGCCGCAGCACGACCTGCTCGCCGCCCAGGTCCATCGGCGGGAACATGTCGTCGCTGTAATGCGCCCAGTGCCCGGAGATCTCGTACAGCTCCCGCTTGCCGAGCACCGGCGAGTACACATGCCGGTATCCCGCGCGGCATTCGGCGGTACGGACGTACTCCTCCAGGGCGTGCCGGACGGTCGCGCCGTCGGGCAGCCAGTAGGGGAGCCCCGCGCCGATCAACGGGTCAGTGTCGAACAGGTCGAGTTCGCGGCCGAGTCGGCGGTGGTCGTGCATGGCGGTCTCCTCGTGGTGACGGGGGAGTGACCGCAAGGCGAAGCCCCGGGGCACTC
>NZ_JBHVHQ010000508.1:0-6282 GCF_042800135.1 Streptomyces sp. NPDC057654
GAGCCGGTCCATGGGGTGCCACTCGCCGGGGAAGCGCGGCTCGGGGCCGCCGGTGTGCCACTGCGGGACATCGTCGTCGTCGAGCACCCAGCCCTCGGCGTACGGCACGAAGCGCAGGTCTCCCCAGCCCTCGCCCATGCCCAGCCGGCGCTCCCAGGACGCGCGGGAACCCACCCGCCCCGCCATCAGGGCCTCGGCGCTCGCACTGCCCGCCACCGCGGCCACCACGAGATCGCCGTCCGCCCGCACCAGATTGACGGCCGCCAGCTCGTACCCGAGGCCTTTGACGACCCCTTCCGCGACGGTCTGAAGCGTGTCCGCGAGGCTGCGCGCGGTGTTCAGGTCCGCGACCGCCTGGTGCAGTTGCCTCAGGGTCGCAAGGCGGACATACGGCTCCGACTCGGTCTCCATACCGTGCACTCCCCCGAGACCTCGACAGCAACTCCAGAATTCTTGTCGTCCGATTACCACGGCCACTGAATCACAGCGAGCTGACGGCTCGGTACACAGGGTCAACAATTACGGGCTGCTGTGACTCATGTCACAGGGAGTGTTCGGCTTGCGGGGGTGGCGACGGGAGGCCCCACTATGCTTCCGGAACGCAAATCCGAGGCCACCCCGCATGGGCGGCCGGTCGGCCGTCGGCCCTAGGACCCGCCTGGTCCTGTGGCCCGATGTGACGCAGAGCGAGGGGCGGCTAGCGTGCGGAACGTGTTGCAGACGACTTCCCTCCCCCGCGCCCACGCCGACATCCCCCATGCTGGCGGGGTGAGCAATGACGAGTTCCGGGCCGCCTTGGCGCGATTGGCCGCGGGCGTGGTGCTGGTGACCGCCCATGACCCCGAGGACGGACCGCGCGGCGAGGACGTCGGCATGACGGCGACCGCGTTCCTGTCCGTGTCCCTGGACCCGCCCCTGGTGATGGTGAGCGTTCGCAACGAGTCCCGTATGGACGACATCCTGGAGCGCCATCCCCTGTGGGCCGTGTCCGTGCTCTCCCAGAGCCAGCGGCACATCGCGGGCAGGTTCGCGATGAAGGGCCGCGTCAGCGACCGGCTTCTCTTCGAGGACATCCCGTACGAGCGCGGCAAGGAGACCGGGGCGCCGCTGGTGGGCGGGGCGCTGTCGGTGCTGGAGTGCCGCACGGAGCAGCGCGTCGTGGCCGGGGACCACACGCTGGTGATCGGGCGGGTGCTGACGGCGGGCAACCCGAGCGGGGAGGGCAAGCCGCTGCTGTATTTCCGGGGGAAGTACGGGCAGTTGGAGTGACCCGACCGTACGGGGCACCCCGCGCGTCCCGCCCCGGCCGCCGTTCGGAATTCCGGCGCCGGGGCGTCAGGCGCTGAGGACAGCGCGAGCGTGAGGCTGCTGTATTAGTACAGCTGTATTAGTACAGCGCCCAGAGGGAGATCTCCCCCTTGTTCTCGATGCACGTCGCGTCCTTGTAGTGCTTCTTCGCCTCGGGGATTTCCGCCTTGCACGCGGCCATATCGGGATACGCCTCGTGGCCGCCCCGGATAGGGTGCCAGCTCGCGGCCGAGGCGGAACCTGCCGTCAGCGGAATCGCGACGACAGCGGCGGCGACGGCGAGGCCGCAGGTCATTCGTTTGCGCCACGGCTTCATATATCTCTCCTCACGTACGAGGCCGGCCCCGTGCCGGGCCGGCCGCGTCAGGTCAACTCGCGCCCGAGGAAGCCTCGGACACACGTCAGTCCTACACATAGGCACCGCGTTTCCAAAAATCACCAAGCCCGTTACAAGCGTCCGGCAAGGCAGGGCAGGGCAGGGCAGGAAAAACACGAAACCGAACTCGGCGGTTCCGTCACAATGCCGGGGAGAAATTCACAAACGATCCGCATAAGAGCTCCTCGCCCCATTCGTCGATCCGCCGAGAGCGCCGCGAGGAACGGGAGCGCCGCGAGAAACGGGAGCGTCGCGAGGAACGGGAGCAGCCCCCGCATCAGCCCCAATCGCGGCCGGAGCGCCCTCGCTTGGTATCGCTGCGCGCCTTCTTGTTGCGCAGCCGGCGCTCGTTGACGCCGCGGGGTACTTTTCGCGCCTTACGGGGCCGGGGCGGCGGAGCGGTCGCCTCCGCGAGCAGCGAGGCCATCCGCACCAGCGCGGTCTCGCGGTTGCGCCACTGGGAACGGTGCTCGGAGGCCCGTACGGACAGGACGCCGCCGACGAGGCGCCCGGCGAGCCGCTCAAGGGCGCGCTGCTTCCAGACATCCGGCAGCGCCTCGGTCCGACCGAGGTCGAAGCGCAATTCGACCTGACTGTCACTGGTGTTGACGTGCTGCCCGCCGGGCCCGGAGGACCTGGAGAAACGCCACATGAGCTCCGCCTCCGGCAGGGAGACGGAACCGCGGATGACGTGAGGACCGGACATGTCCCCCATGCTCCCGCGCTCACGGGCCGCCGTCACCTCGTTTTGCGCGGGACGGGCGGAGGCCGACCGTCAGGGATGAGTAAAGAAAGTAAAGGGAGCTGGAACCCTGCGGTCCCTCCTTCGCGTTATCGAGGGTGACGGTAGCTTCGTCCGCAGCACGGAGCCCCGCGTCTCGACCAGAAAGGGACATCTCCCATGCCTGTAAGCCTGTCCAAGGGCGGCAACGTCTCCCTCACCAAGGAGGCCCCGGGCCTGACGGCTGTCACGGTCGGTCTCGGCTGGGACGTCCGCACCACCACCGGCACGGACTTCGACCTGGACGCGAGCGCCATCGCCGTGAACGCGGCGGGCAAGGTGTACTCGGACCAGCACTTCGTCTTCTTCAACAACAAGGTCACCCCGGACCAGTCCATCGAGCACACCGGTGACAACGTCACCGGCGAGGGCGAAGGCGACGACGAGCAGATCAAGGTCAACCTGGCCGGCCTGCCCGCCGACGTCGACAAGATCGTCTTCCCGGTCTCGATCTACGACGCCGAGAGCCGCAGCCAGAACTTCGGCCAGGTTCGCAACGCCTACATCCGCATCGTCAACCAGGCGGGCGAGGCCGAGATCGCCCGCTACGACCTCAGCGAGGACGCCGCCACCGAGACCGCCATGGTCTTCGGCGAGCTCTACCGCAACGGCGCGGAGTGGAAGTTCCGCGCCGTCGGCCAGGGCTACGCCTCGGGCCTGACCGGCATCGCCAAGGACTTCGGCGTCAACGTCTAGAGTCAGGTCTCTGAGCTGGTAAAACACCGTTCTGAGAGGTGCTGAGCCAGTACGGAATCAGCACGGGACCAGCCTGGTCAGCATGAAGACCCCCCAACTTTCCCTTGGGGGGTCTTCGCTGTGCGTCGATCAGGTGCTGGCTACGCGCCTTGTGCGACTCCTTCCGGCCCGTTGGGCGCCCCGCCCTTGATTGCCTTCAGTTGCGGCAGTGAGGTTCCCCGAGATAGCGGGCCCCGGTCCCACCCCGGCGCTGGAAGCAGTGAAGCGGCCGGAACTGCTCGCCACCACCAACCCGTTCATGGCACTGCTCTGAAGCCTCGAAACAAAGCAAGAACACCCCCGCCGATCACGGCGGGGGTGTTCCTTTGCGTAGTCAGCGGTTCAACTCCCGGTATTCCTCCAGCAGCCGCAGGGCGGGGGCGAATGTGCCCCGCCCTGCGCCTGGGCACCGTCGATCAGTTGGCAGTACCCACACTTCCCAGCACGACATGCAGCGCATCACCCCAGAGTGCTCCGGGTCGCGCTCCGCGCTACCACCGCACAACGGGCACTGCTGCATGACGACTCCCTATGCCGTGACGTCGAACTCCCCCAGCTTGGCGCCGGGGAGGAAAACCGCCCACTCCACGGCCGTGAACTCGACCGTCTGACCGGTGGCGGAGTTGCGGACCGCGACCTTACCGGGAACGTTGGTCGCCACCTCGACACACAGCTTGTTGTTGTTGTCGTACTTGCATGCGCTGGACGTGCGGAACTCGAACTCGGGGACTGCGGTCATCGTGCCTAATCCCTTCCCTTTGAGAGCGGGGATGCGGTCCCCGCGCCGTCGTGCAACCCGCCCCGACCGTTCGACCTGCCCAGGGTTTGCACCACCGGGGCGGGGCTTACGCCACCCCTGCCGGGATTCCGAATGGGTACGGGGGAGCCCAGTTCGGTCACGTCCGCGTCTCCCCGAGGGGGCCGGGCGAGTCGTAGTACGAAGGTTCACAGCCCACCCCTGCGGCTTCGCCGGTTGGCCTCAGCCACCTTGGCGTGCAGGTTCTCGACCGGCCGTTTCGGTGCCGCCTCGTAGTCCGGGCACCTCGGACTACCGCATTCACACCTGGGCCACTTCAGCCCATCGCCAGGGGCCAAGTCGGCTCCCTCCGGGCCGCCCGGGTCAGACTTCCACACCATGAGCACGCCCCCGACCCCAAAGGTGCCAGAGAGGCGGGAGAGGAACTGTCGGGCGTCGCTGCTGCTCATGCGATCAACCGCCGCATCTTCAGGCGCTCCTGCGCCCCTTACCGTTTCCTGGCTCGTCATGGCTCGCCCTCTCCGGTGACTCCGCCGTACCAAGGACGGTACGAAGAGGGGCTGCCAGGCAGGGCCGATGTTGCACGGTGTTGTACGCCTTCATTCCTCGGTAGCGTCGAGGGCCTTCCTCATCAGGGCTTTGGCCTTCGAGCCGTACACAGCGGCTCGTGCCATCTGAGCGAACGCGCTCAGATACACGTCGATCTCTACTCGATTCGTGACCCGGACCATGGCCGTCAGGGTCTCTACCTGAACTTCGCGATTGTCGAACGCATAGAAGGACTCGATGGGCCATACCGGGCGGCGTGACATGTGGGGGATGATCCCGAAAGCCAAGTTGGGGTGCCCGATGACGGACAAGAAATGCTCCAGTTGCTCCGCATGCTGTGGGCGGTCGGTCATCGGCATGTACAGGGCCGACTCTTCGACGAGAACGGACACTTGATTGCACCGGAGAGTGGCCTCCGAGCGCTCAAGGCGCGCCTGTACGGCGTCCTCAACGTCGTCGGGAAGACTCCTGAAGCGACGGATCGTACGGAGAATGCCCCGCGCGTACGCCTCCGTCTGGAGCATCCCGGGGAGGACCCCGCAGCTATACACACGGAAGGAGCGTGTCTCCTGGTAGATGCCGCTGCGTTGGGCCTTGCTGAGGCCGCCCTTTAGGTACTGGGTCCACTGGACGTACAGGGTCTTGGCCGTGCGCGTGGTCTCTATCAGAGCTTCAGCTTCGTCGGGCCTTCCGCATGCCGTGCACCATGCGCGGATGTCGGCGGGCTTCGGGATCGTCTTCCGGTGCATGATCCGGTGAGTCTTGGAGCGGTCCCAGCCGCACAGAGCGGCCAGCCGGGCCCCCGATAGATCGGCGTCTTCCATCATGCGAGCAAGCCGGTCGGCAACTGCCTTATGGGCCTCTTCAGCCGTCGACAGAGGTGAGGTCATGGACTGACCGCTGTTCTGTTAGACGTTGTACTTGTTGTGTGGGACAGCTCGCTCCCAGACCGCATCGAACATGTCAGCACACCGTGTTGCCACGCCCGCGTCTTCTGTGAAGTCCGTGTGCATCCAGCGGCCGTCACCGTCAAAGACGTTGAACTGGACCAGTTTGCCGTCGAAGAGCCAGAAGTCGTTCCCCGGCAACAGCAGGTCGGATGCCTGCCGACGTGGCAGCCACCGGACTTCCTCCCCGCAAGCGACGTTGCCATACGTGAGGTAGTGCTCCCACTTGATGTAGTCCGATACGGGCTCACCCACCACCCGCGCGCGGTGCACCGCCACACCTTTTGCGGTCATGTCCTGGATGAGGCCGTGCCAGTCATCGCGCCACCACGACGAACGGTCCTCCCAGTCCTTCCGCTCCCCTGCCAGCCAGGCGTCGAAGGCAGGGTGTTCCCCGGGGACGGCGTATGCGTCGCGGGTCTCAAGGTGCACTGCTGAGCGCTCACACTGCCTGAGCAGATTGGCGAACTCAGCCAGACTCTGCGACACGGATAGCCTCCTTGAGGAGCGGGATCATCCTCGGTTCCAGAACGATCAGCGTCTCATCCTCGGCTCGCGGCGAGTCAGCCATCGTCCGAGCCTGAACATCTTCCCTGGCTCGCCGCCCCTGCACGAGTAGCCGCCGGTCGTCGTCCACCCAAACCGCCGGGCACCCGTTCACGTCGGATTCGGGATCTTTGCCGATGAAGGTGTAACCCATGGTGCGCCCCCTACTGCGAGTGTTGCACTGCGTTGCAGTCCGTGATAGTGGCGCCCAAGGAGCGCGCCACGGACTTCGGCGTGAACGTCTGAGGTTGCCGCTACGCACGGTGAACGCGCGGTTTGAGGG
>NZ_JBHVHQ010000509.1:0-6261 GCF_042800135.1 Streptomyces sp. NPDC057654
CGTACGCGCCGTGCGGGGGCGGCGCTCAGCCCGAGCAGCGCACCGTGACGAAGCCGTCGCTGCCCGTCTTCACGTAGGCGTCGGAGACGTACTGGCCGGGCGCGATGCTGTTCCAGATGTCGGTCGTGCCGTACGGGCCGGAGACGCGCTGGCCGCGGGTCTGGCAGCGGATCGGGACGCGCGAGCCGACCGCCAGCTTCTTGACGAGCTGGCTGGTGGTGCTGGGGCCGCGCCGGACGTTCAGCTGCACGCCGGGCGCTACCGGGTAGTAGACGGCACTCGCGGCGCTCACATCGGTGCCCTCGTTGAGTTCTTCGGCTTCTTCCACAGCCATGTCGGCCCTCCCCCATGGAAATTTCCGGCCCCGCGCACGCGGCGGCGCCCCAACCGGCCGCCTCGGCCGGTGACATGCGCAGGCTAGCAACGGTTCCCGGGAACCGTACGCACCATCGACTAGGCTCCGGGCGTCGCGTGGACGCGGCCGAGATCACGGGGGTGGGGTATGCCGCCGCTGCGCAGTACCGGGACGGGCCCGGAAGCGGAGGATCCGGAGTACGCCGGTCAGTACCGGCTCGAAGCGCGGCTCGGCGCGGGCGGAATGGGCGTCGTGCACCTGGCGCGGTCGGCCTCCGGCAGGCGGCTCGCGGTGAAGGTCGTGCATGCGCAGTACGCGGCGGACCCCGAGTTCAGGGCGCGGTTCCGGCAGGAGGTGGCGGCTGCGCGGCGGGTGAGCGGGGCGTTCACGGCGCCGGTCGTGGACGCCGATCCGGATGGGGAGCGGCCCTGGATGGCCACCCTCTACATCCCCGGTCCGACCCTCTCCGAGCGGGTGAAGCGGAATGGTCCGCTGGGGCCCGCGGCGGTGCGGCGGCTGGCCGCCGGGCTCGCCGAGGCGCTGCGCGACATCAACCGCGCGGGCGTCGTGCACCGGGATTTGAAGCCGAGCAATGTGCTGCTGGCCGAGGACGGTCCGAAGGTCATCGACTTCGGGATCTCCCGGCCGTACGACAGCGAACTGCGCACGGAGACCGGCAAACTGATCGGTACGCCGCCGTTCATGGCGCCGGAGCAGTTCCAGCGCCCGCGCCAGGTCGGCCCCGCGGCCGACGTTTTCGCGCTGGGGTCGCTGCTGGTGCACGCGGCGACCGGGCGCGGGCCGTTCGAGTCGGAGAGCCCGTACATCGTGGCCTATCAAGTCGTGCACGACGAGCCGGACTTGGCGGGGGTGCCGGAGGATCTGGTGCCGCTGGTGCGCGCGTGCCTGGCGAAGGAGCCGGGGGACCGGCCGACGCCGGACGCGCTGATGGCGGAGTTGCGGACCGCGCTCGTACGGGCGCCGGACGTGCCGCTGCCGCGGGTTCCGGTACAGCGCGGTGCGTCCGCGGCCAGTGCCCCGGAGGCCCTGCCCACCCCGCGGCGCGCGGTCCCGCCGGCCGCCCCCGCTCCCTCCCCCGCGAGGCGTCGACGGCCGCGGGCGCGGCTGCTGGCGGGCGGGGCCCTGGCGCTGGCCGTCGTCGGGGCGGGGGCCGCGTGGGCGGTGCGGCAGACGGACGCCCCGGAACGTACGGAGCCGCACCGCGCGCCGGTGGCGGCCGGCTGGCGGCCGTGGGAGTCGGGGGTGTACGCGGGAGCCGCAGGGAAGGGCGGCGAGGTGCGGGCGACGTTCTGCTCGTACGGGTACGGGGCGCTGTTCTGCTCCGGCCGCGGCGTGCAGGCGGCCCGTATCGACCCCGCCGACGGCAAGGTGGCATGGAAGCGCCCGGCGGCGGATGCCACCAAAGGGAACGACGCCAAAGGGAACGACGCGCCGGTCGCGCCCGTGCTGTCCGGCTCCGTGGTGCAGGTGGTGTCGCGGGACGGCGCGCGGCTGACGGCGCTCGATCCGCGGACGGACCGGGTGCGGTGGACCCGGGACGTGTCCGCGTACGGCGGGCGGGTCTACCACGCGGGCGGGACGGTGCTGCTGGTCGCGGCGGACGGCACGGTCACGGCCGTGGACAGCGCGACGAACAAGGAGCGCTGGCGCCACAAGGTGGCGGGCCTGGACCAGCCGCAGTTCTCCGCGTACGGCGACGGGCGGGCGGCCTACGCCGTCACGCCCTCCCCGGACGGGCGGCACACCCGGATCGCCGCCGTCGACCCGGTGCGCGGGACGGTGCTGTGGCAGCGGCGGAGCGAGGGGTCCCTGACCACGGCCGGTACGGGGCCGGGCGGCGTCCTCTATCTCACGGCGACCGCGCCGGACACCCGTACCTCGGCCGTCGTCCGCTACGACCCGGCGACGCGCGTCGAGCGCCGCGTGCGGCTCTCCGCGCCGCTCGGCGCGGTCAGCGTCACGGCCCGCGGCTCCATGGTCTATCTGCTGGGCGCCGAGGGCGGGCTGGTGGCCGTGGACACCGCGCGCGGCGGGCACGGCTGGCGGCTGGAGACGTCCGTCGCCAACGCGTCGCAGCTCGTCGCGGGCGACGGCCGGGTCTATTTCTCCGCCGCCGACGGCCGGCTGCTGGCCGTGGACACGGACCGCCACACCCTCCTGGGCCAGACCCGCCCCCGCCTGGCCCGCGCCGGCCACGGCTACCTGGAACTCGTACCCGCCCCCGTGGTCGCCGACGGCAGAATCTTCGCGGCGGCGCCGGACGGCACGCTCTTCGCGGTGGACGGGCGGACGCCGGGGCGGTGGTAGCGGGCAGGGGCCGTACGGACGCCCGTACGCGCCTCAGCCGTTTCTCTCGGCGGAGCGCAGCTCCCGTCCGGTCCGTTCCGCGGCGGGCGCCGCACTGGTCCGGGCGAGGAGGGACAGCGCCTCCTCGGACGGGGAGCCGGGGTCGGCGACGGCCAGGGTGAGCCGCTGGTCCTCGGCCTGGGGGATGACGAGGCTCTGGTGGGTGACGGTGAGAGTGCCGACCAGGGGGTGGCGCATTTCGTGGCGGGCGGCGGCGCAGGGCTTGACGTGGTGGCCGGTCCACATGGCCGCGAACTCCTCGCTGCGGACCGTGAGTTCGCCGATGAGCGAGGTCAGGACCGTGTCGTCGGGGTGGCGGCCGGCGACCAGGCGCAGGTGCTCGACCGTGCCCTTGGCCTTCGCCTCCCAGTCCACGTACAGCTCCCGTATGTGGGCGTCCAGGAACAGCATCCTGGCGAGGTTGGGCCGCTCCGCCGTCCGCCGCGGGCCGTCGAAGTCCACGTGCGAGGCGAACAGCGCGTGGCCGAGCCCGTTCCACGCGAGGACGTCCGCGCGGCGGCCGTATACGAGCGCCGGGACGCCCTCCAGGGTGTGCAGCAGCGCGAGCGTGCCGGCCCCCACGTGTTCGACCTGCGGCCTGCGGGAAGGGGTCCGTCGGCGGCCGGCGTCGGCGAGGTCGTGCAGGTGCCGGCGCTCGGCCTCGTCCAGGCACAGCGCCCGCGCGACGGCGTCCAGGATCTCGGGCGACGCGCCCGTCGCCTGCCCCTGCTCCAGCCGCGTGTAGTACGACGCGCTGACGCCCGCGAGCAGCGCCAGCTCCTCCCTGCGCAGCCCCGATACGCGCCGCCGGTCGCCGTAGTCCTTCAGGCCGACGTCGGCGGGGCGCAGCTGGGAGCGCCGGGCGTGCAGGAAGTCCCCGAGGCGGCCGCGTTCTCTCATGCCTTCCAGTCTGCCTCGGCGCGTACGGCCCAGCCTGACCCTGCCGGGGGTAGGCAGCGGCGGGGCTGGCCGGTCCGCGCGGGCCCGGCGAGCGTGGTGCTCCCGATCCGGTTTCCAGAACCACACGGAGCACCTCATGGACCTCACCGACCCCACCGACCGCATAGAACTCGGCGGCGTCACCGTCACCCGCGTCAAGGAGTTCTACGGCCCCATCGGCTTCACGCCCGAGGCCTTCGTCCCCACCATCCCCGAAGACGCCTGGCGCGCCAACGCCGACTGGCTCGCGCCCGACTTCGTCGACCCGCGTACGAACACCGTCCACTCGGCCGTACAGACCTGGGTGCTGCGCAGCGAGGGGAAGACGATCCTCGTCGACACAGGGGCGGGCGACGACAAGGAGCGCCCCTACTCGCCCATCTGGGGCCGTCTGCGGACCGGCTTCCTCGGCCGCCTGGCGGAGGCCGGCGTCGCGCCCGAGGACGTCGACATCGTGATCAACACGCATCTGCACACCGACCACGTCGGCTGGAACACCCGCCTGGACGGCAGGGAGTGGGTCCCCACCTTCCCCAACGCCACCTACCTCGTCCACCAGGACGACTACGAATTCTGGAACCCGGAGAACGGGCACCCGACCGTGCTCGGGCGCGGCAACCAGAACGTGTTCGAGGACAGCGTCGCCCCCGTGCACCGGGCCGGGCAGGTCCGCCTGTGGGAGGGCAGCCACCGGATCGACGCCGCCCTCCGCCTCGACTCGGCCCCCGGCCACACCCCCGGCTCCAACGTCCTGACCCTCTCCAGCGGCACGGACCGCGCCGTCTTCATCGGCGACGTCGTGCACAGCCCCATGCAGATCGTCGATCCGCACCACAACAGCTGTTTCTGCGAGGACCCCGCCGGGGCGCGCGCCACGCGCCGCCGGGTCCTGGGGTGGGCGGCGGACCACAGCGCGCTCGTCTTCCCCGCGCACTTGGGGGGCCACGGCGCGGCCGAGGTCGAGCACGCGGGCGACGGGTTCGCGATCAAGAAGTGGGCGCCGTTCGCCCCGTACGAGGCCGCGGAGGGCTCGGTGGCACAGGCATGACGACGCGTACCGTCACCACCGCGCAGGGGGCCGTCCGCGGCGCCCTCCGCGACGGCTTCGCCGTCTTCCACGGCGTCCCCTACGCCGCGCCCCCGTCCCGCGCCGGCCGCTTCGCCGCGCCGTCGCCGCACGACAAGTGGACCGGCGTCCGGGACGCGACCGCGCCCGGCCCGACCGCGCCGCAGGCGGAGCGGAATCTGGGCGCCATCGACATGTCGCCCTACTTCGGGCCCGGCTGGATCGCCGAAGACACGGGGGACGGCTATGACGACTATCTGACCGTCGATGTCTGGACGCCCGGCCCCGATCGCGGCGAGGAGCCCCTCCCCGTCATGGTCTTCGTCCACGGCGGCGGCTTCGTGGCCGGTTCGGCGCGGGCGGGCCTCTACGACGGGTCCGCGTTCGCCCGCTCCGGCGTCGTCCTGGTGACCGTCCAGTACCGCCTCGGCATCGCCGGGTTCCTGGACCTGCCCGGCGCGCCCCGCAACCGCGGCCTCCTGGACGTACTCGCCGCGCTGCGCTGGGTGCGGCAGAACATCGCGGCGTTCGGCGGCGATCCGGAGCGCGTCACGCTGTTCGGCCAGTCCGCCGGGGCCACCCTCACCGGCGCCGCCATCGCCTCCCCGCGCGGCGACGGCCTCGTACGGCGCGCCATCGTGCAGAGCGGCAGCGGCCTGGGTGCCTTCTCGCCCGAGCAGGCCGCGCGGGTGACGAAGGAGGCCGCGGCGGCGCTGGGCGTCGCGCCGGAGGCCGGGGCGTTCGACACGGTGTCGGACGCGGACCTGGTCGCGGCGGCCGCCGGGCTCGGTGGCGTCGATCTGCGGACCGCGACCGCCTACGATCCGCTGATCGGGCTCAGCCCCTTCAGCCTGGTCGTGGACGAGCAGCCCGCCGAAGCCGTCGCCGCCGGGCACGGGGCCGCCGCCGGGACCGATCTGCTCATCGGCGTCAACTCCGAGGAGGGCAACCTCTACCTCGCCCCCTCCGGCGCCGACGTCGCATCGACAGAGGCGGATGTCCGCAGCGCCGCGGAGCTCTCCCACCCCGATCCGGACGGGCTGCTGGCCGCCTACCGCGCGGAGCGCCCCGATGCCTCGTACGGGCGGCTGCGCTCGGCCGTCATGGGCGACGCGCTGTTCGGCGCGGGGAGCTGGGCGCTGGCCGGGGCGCACGCCGAGCGGTCCGCGGGGGCCACGTACAGCTATCTCTTCGACTGGCGCTCGCCGGCCCTCGGCGGGCGGCTCGGGGCCGCCCACACCGTGGAGCTCCCGTTCGTCTTCGGCCTCGATCCGGCGCCGCTGCGCGGGGAGCGCGCGCTGCTCGGCCCCGACGGCCCGCCCGCGGGACTCGCCGACCGTATGCACGGGGCGTGGGTGCGCTTCGCCCGCACCGGGGACCCCGGCTGGGATCCGTACGACACCGATCGCCGGGCCACCATGGTCATCGGCGGCGACGGGTGGGAGGTGCGCGAGGACCCGCGCGGCCGCGTCCGCGAGGCGTGGCGGCGGTGAGCTGACAGACGTCCGCCCGTCCACGGTCGATCCCCGTGGAC
>NZ_JBHVHQ010000510.1:0-6233 GCF_042800135.1 Streptomyces sp. NPDC057654
GCCGAATGGCGTCCTGGAAAAAGGGTTTTGGTTCGGAGCGACGCAGCCGAGCTTGAGCAGGGCCCGGACACCTGTCAAGAACTATGTGGCCCAGGTCACATATTCGTGACACCGCGTCACGCACCGAATCCGGAGAGCCTCTCCGCAGAGGTCTAGACATGATGCTCGCGCCCTTGTTAAGTTCACATCCCATTGATCGCTACGTATACCAACTACGTTGCCGAGAGCATCCGTTAGTCACGCTCTCCGCACTCCGCCGGAACCCTGGCCGGGGGCCTCGCCACTAGGCGCGACCTCGCTCAGCGGCCGCCCATTCCCAGCGCGTCGAATCCGAATCCCGGCCACCCTCGACCGATCCGGGCTTTCTTCCTGATGAGGCATCAGACATGGGTTTGCCTGACTCCGCAGTAACACCCTTACCCGGCACCCGGCACACACTCCGAAGCGACGTCCAAATCGTGCAGCACACACGGACGCGGCCGAGGGGATTGCCGATGAACAGCGCACGGACTTCGACTGAATCCCGTACGTGCACACGTCCGCCCTACCACGCGGCAGCGCCCTCCCGCCGACCGTCGGCGGACAACATTTCCCCAACAAGGCTCCAAAATCCCCCGGACCACCGGATCGGCCGGAATCACCTGGGCGAACTCCCTTTAGGATTCCCCCGCCCCGATACGAGACCCGGTACATGAGCGACGGCGCCCGCCGAAGGGACGAGGTGCTGCTGCGGGCCGCGTTCATCGTGTCCAGCGGCGGCGACTGGATCTTCCGGTTCGCGCTGCCGGCCCTGGTGCTCCAGCTGACGGGCTCGGCGATCTCGACGGCGCTCACGTACGCGGTCGAGTTCGTTCCCTACGTGGTCATCGGCCTGTTCAGCGGCGTCGTCGCCGACCGTACGGACCGGCGGCAGCTCATGATCCGCTGCGACGCGGTCTCCGCGGTGATCGTCACCGGGGTCGGGGCCCTGTGCCTGGCCCACGCGTCGGTCGGCCCCGTGCTGACGGCGGCCTTCCTGCTGGGCTGTGTTCGGCCGTTTTCGTTCCCCGCCTTCCAGGGGTTTCTCACCGACCGGGTCGCGCCGGAGCGGCGGGCCGCCATGAACGCCTGGATCCAGGGGGCGGACGGCACGCTCAGCATGCTCGGCCCCATCGCGGGTGTGGCAGTCGTCGCGCTGCTGGGGCCGACCGTGGCGAGCCTCGCGAACGCGGTCTCGTTCATGCTGTCCGCCGCGCTGATCAGCGGCACGGCGGTGCTCACGACCGGCCGGCGCCGGCGCGCGCCGCTGGGCGCGACGTGCCGTTCCCTGGGCGCGGACTCCCTCGCGGGGCTGCGCCTGGTCATGAAGAACAGAGGGTTGCGGTGGGCCACGGTGCTCCTGACGCTGTCCAACTTCACCTTCCCCGCGGTCACGGCCAACCTGATCTACATCGTGGCCGGACCGGACGGCCGGCTCTCGGCGTCGCTCGCGGTGGTCTCCGCGGCGCAGGGACTCGGCGCCGTGCTGGGCGCCGCGGCCACTCCGGCCCTGCTGCGGAGGTTCTCGGCGGGCGCGCTCATGCAGAGCGCGATGGGCGCGATGGCCGTCGCGCTGCTGCTGCCCGCCCTCCGGATCGATGTCGGCGCGCTGACCGTGGCCTGGTTTCTCGCCGGAGCCTCCACCTCACTTTTCATCGTCCCGTGGCGGACCTACCGTCAGGGCGCCGTGGACGCGCGCTTCTTGGGCAGGGTCGTCGGGTTGCAGCGCGCCGTGCCCTTCGCGGCCGTGCCGGTGGGCGCGGTGAGCGGCGGCCTGCTGCTCACCGAGTTCGGCGCCCCGGCGCTGTTCGCGGCCGCGGCCTCCGTTCAGCTCCTGGTATGGCTCGGCACCAGGTTTTCCCCGCTGGGCAGGGCGACTTCGCCGACCGCCTCCGCCGATACCCGAGAGATCGACGGCACGTCCGCCGAGCGCTCCGCCCCGACCGCCCGCCGTATATCCCCACCACGCGAAACGGAGCGCGTCGCGGCCGTCGACTCCGGAGATCCGGAATGACGCCGCCGCGAATTTCCCGAACTTTGACCAACACCTGAACCCGGTCCTGGACCCGGCCTTTGAGCCACATCTTGACCCAAACCTTGCCTATGCCGCCCCGGCCGAATGGCACAGAATCCGACCGGCCGCTTGGAAGACACGTTCACGACGTGATCGTCACGTGAGAGGGTGTGAATGCCCACATGCCACCGATTTTCAAGGACAGCGGGACCGTCCTGACGCGGCGGGAGCAGTTCGCGGAGTCGGGTTACCTCGTTCTCCCCGGTCTGCTGCCACAGTCGCTGCGGGATCGCCTCACCGTCGAGGTGGACCACTGGGTGGACGACGGCCTGCGCGCCCGCTCCATTGACGCCTGTGTCAACCCCTCCCCCGACGGTCTATTGCCGATGCTGGAGCTGGAGCTCCCCGCGCACGGCGAACTCCTGGCCTATGAGCCGTTGATGCAGGTGCTGCGGGAACTCATAGGAAGCCCATTCGTCTTCCATCATCTGCACAGCGACCGGCACAATCCCGGAATGGCCGGCAAGCCCTGGCACCACGACTACGAACCCAACGACGACGGCGACCCCGAGCTGCTGATGGTGCACACGCTGCACTACATCGGCGGCCTGGACGGGACGATCGGCAACCTCACGCTCCTGCCCGGCTCCCACCGCGAGCCGCGCGGCAAGTCCGCGCTCGCCCACCTCGGCACCGCCGAACTGCCCGGCGAGATCGAGATCGACAGCCTGCCGCCGGGCTCGACCGTGCTCGTCAACTCGGCACTGCTGCACGCCCGCAGGCCCGTCACCGGATCCGACGAAACGGCCCGCCCCCGCTACTTCGTCGACGCGTCATACTGCCAGACCGGAGCCCGATGGCGGCCCGTGAAGCCCTACTGGCGAGGCATGCTCGCCAAGGCGCGGGACCTCGGCCTCGACGGCGGCCGGTGGCCCGAGCTGTTCGCGGAACGGCACTTCACCGAGTACGCCGACTCGTTGTGAGCACTGCCGGGACCGCGAGGACCGCAAGGGCTGTGAGAACCGCGAGGGCTGTGAGGACCATGAGGGCTTCGAGGGCCATGAGAGTCACGAAGGTCACGAGCACCTTGAGTTCCTTGAGGAGGGGCATCAATCATGCGAGTCGTCAGTTCCGTCACCTTCGACGAGGTGCAGCGGGAATTCCGGCGGGAGCACCCCGTCGCACGGCAGCACCAGGGCAACACCAATCAGGACACGGAGAACTGCCTGGAGCTGGCCGACAAGGCGTTCGGCGCCTGGTCCGAGGTCCGGCTGTGCCGCGCGGACGTCCTCGCCGTGATGCTGCCCTGGCACCTCAGCGAGGGCGGCGCGTACGAGCTGGTGCCGCGCACCGGGCTCACCATCGGCCAGGCCGTAGGACTCATCCGGGCGCGTGAGCGGGAGTGGTCCGAGGGGAACCCGGTGTGCACGGCGAAGATCGACCTCTTCCGGGACTCCGCGTTCACCTCGCTCTACCTCAGTACCCACCCGGTACCGCATGACCACTACGCGGACGTGCGCGTCGGCGACGGCTTCATCCACCTCGACGGACTGCACCGCATGGTCGCCTGGGAACTGGCCCGGCGACTGCCGGCCCGCGAGGAACTGACCGCCTTCATCGCCGGTGACATCTCCTCCCATGCCACAACCGGAGGCCAACGAACATGACGCGTGCCCTTCGATCCACCGCATCGCTGTCCGACCTGCTCATACGCAACGCCGCGGCCTACCCGGACCGCCCCGCCCTGAGCGACGGCGACCGCACGTACGACTACCGGGCGCTCGACGTCGTGGCGGGCCACGTGGCGGCCCGGCTGAGCGGTCTCGGCGTCGGCCGCGGCGACCGGGTGGCGCTGTTCGGGGCCAGGGACGCCAGGATGTGCGCCCTGCTGTACGGGGTGCTGCGCTCGGGGGCCGCCGCGGTGCTGGTCGACGCGGGGTGGAGCGCCGCCGACGTGCTCAGGCGGCTCGACGCCGTCGAGGCGCGCTGCGCGCTGACCACGACCGCGGCGATCACGGCGCCCGAGCCGTACGGGACGGAGGTGCTCGACGTCGACGCGCTGGCCGTGTCCGCGCCCGTGGAGTCGCCCGACGCGGCCCGCTGCCGGCCGTCCGACGTGGCGTATCTGTCGTTCACGTCGGGGTCGCGCGGGGAGCCGAAGGCCGTCGCGGTCACCCACGCCAACACGGTGCACTACGCGCAGTCGCTCCGCGACCGGCTGGGGCTCACCGACGCGGACGCCCCGTGCGTCGCCCACGTCACCACGCTCGCGGCCGACCTCGGCCACACCGCCTGGCTGCTCGCCCTCGCGACCGCCGGTTCCGTGCACGTCGTGCCCGACGACCGGGCGCGCGACCCGGAGTCGTTCTGGGCCACGCTGCGCCGAGCGGGCGTGTCGGTGCTCAAGACGACGCCGTCGCACCTGACGGCGCTGCTGGCCGGGCGGCCGTCCGACAGCCCGGCCCTGGACACGGTGCTGCTCGGCGGCGAGCCGCTGCCGCGCTCGCTCGCAGCGAGTCTGCTCCGGCAGCGCGTCGCGGCGCGGGTCGCCAACCACTACGGCCCGACCGAGACGACGGTCGGCGCCACGTGCTTCCTCGCCTCCTCGGCGGCCGAACTGCCCGCGGACGAGCCGACGGTGCCCATCGGCACCGCGATCGGCGAGGCGGAGCTCCGGCTGGTCCCCGACGGCCCGGAGGGCGAACTCCACATCGGCGGGCGCGGCGTCAGCGCGGGGTACTTCGGCCGGCCGGAGGAGACCGCGCGCAGCTTCATCCAGCGGGACGGCGCGTGGGTGTACCGGACGGGCGACGTGTGCCGCCGCCGCCCGGACGGCAACCTCGTCTTCGTGGGCCGGTCCGACCGGCAGGTGAAGGTCCGCGGCTTCCGGGTGGACCCCGTCGAGATCGAGCACGCCATCGAGCGGTTCCCCGGCATCACCCAGTCCGCGGTGATCGTCCGCGACACCCCGGCGGGCAGTCAGCTGCTGGCGGCGGTGGGGCTGGCCGACGGGCGCGGCGAAGGCGAGGACGAGACGATCGCCGCGCTCGGCTCGTACCTGCGCGACCGGCTGCCGGGCTACTCGGTGCCGCAGCCGATCCTCGCGGTGCCGCACTTCCCGTACGGGGCCAACGGAAAGCTCGACCGGGAGCGTCTCGGCGCGGTCGTGACGGACCTCATCGCGTCCCGGGCTCGTGGTACGGGCCATGAACGGGCCGCCGAGTCCCCGTACCCCCCGGAGGCCGATCGGACCGGCCCGACCGACAAGGCCGTCCAGACCGACCCTGCCGCCGAGCCGCTGACCCATGCCATAGCGGAGCTGTGGGCCGACGCCCTCGGGCTGCCCGTCGTCGACGCGCACGCCGACGTGCTGAGCCTGGGCGGGGACTCGATCCTCGCGATGCGCACGATCGCGTTCCTGCGCCGCCGCGGCCACCGCGTCGCGTTCGAGGACTTCTACGAGCATCCGGCCCCGGCGCTCCTCGCGGCGGCCGCCCTGGCCGCCCCCGAGCACCCGCGGCCGGGGACCGGCGCGGTCGCCCCTGAGCGACGTCATCTCGCGCCCGCTCAGCGGTGGCTGTTCCGTCAGCCGGTGGACGAGCCGCGGCACTGGAACCAGTCCGTCGTGCTGCGCTGCGGCGTGCGGGTCGACGCCCCGGCCCTCTCGGCGGCCGTCGCGGCCGTGCTCGGCCGTCATCCGGCGCTGCGTCAGCCGGTCGGCCCGGACGGTCCGGGAGAGCCGCGGCAGGCGGCCGATCTGGATGTGGTGTCCCACTCCTCGATCCGCCCGGCGGACGCGGTCGCCGAGACGGTGGGCGGCGTCTGCACGGAGCTGCACCGCAGCCTGGACCCGGAGGCCGGGCGGCTGCTGCGCGTGCATCTCTTCGCGGGCGGGCCCGGCGTCGACGACCGGCTCGCGGTGATCGCGCACCACCTCGCCGTCGACGGGCTGTCCTGGCGCATCCTGCTCGACGACCTCGCCGCCGCCTACCGGGCGGAACTGTCCGGCAGCCCGGCCGAACTGCCGCCGACGGCCGACTTCTACGAGTGGGCCGCCGCGTCGCCGCCCGTGGGCGCCGCCGTGCGCGGGGCGGTCGCCCCGCTGCTGCCCGTGGACGACCCGGTCGGCGACCCGGAACCGGCGACGCTCACCTGGACGCTCGACGAGCGGGCGACGGAGCACCTGGTGGCGCGGCACGGG
>NZ_JBHVHQ010000511.1:0-6214 GCF_042800135.1 Streptomyces sp. NPDC057654
GATCAGCACCGTGAACGGGCCGTTGTTCGTGAGCGAGACCTTCATGGCCGCTCCGAAGCGGCCCGTCTCCACGTGCGCGCCCAGCTCCCGCAGCCGCGCCACGACCTCGTCGACGAGCGGCTCGGCGACCTCGCCGGGCGCCGCGGCGTTCCAGGTGGGCCGGCGCCCCTTCCGGGCGTCACCGAGGAGGGTGAACTGGGAGATCACCAGCAGCGGCGCCCCGACGTCCGAGCAGGACTTCTCGTCCTCCAGGACCCGTACGGACCACAGCTTGCGGGCCAGTTGAGCGGCCTTCTCCGCCGTGTCGTCATGGCCGACCCCGACCAGTACGCACAGCCCCTGGCCCACGATCTCGCCGACCGTCTCGCCGTCCACGGCGACGCTCGCCCCGTCCACCCTCTGCACCACAGCACGCATACGGACCATGATGCCCTGGGCCCGGTGTACGGCCGTCCGGGGCCGTTCGGGTGCAGACGCCCTGCGACGGAGGCGCCCAGAGTGGCACGATGCGTGCAGGCGGTGCGTTATGTGGGCAACGTGACCTGGTCGCGCACCGCCCGAGGGGACGGAAACGCATGATCACACCCGGCGCCGGGCAGACACCCGGCCCCGTATCCACTGCCCGCTCCACCACCGACCGCGCCAGCGCGGCTCGCACCGAGGACGGCCCCATGCTCCAGAGCGAAGCATTGCAGCCCAGACCCCCGATCCAGCGCTCCGGAAGACTGGCCGACATGCCGGTGCGGGAACTGGCCGAGCTGCGCCTCGCCGAGCTCCGCACGCTGCGCCGCGACGCACAGCAGGACGAGGCCGACCTCAGCTACGTACGGCGGCTGCTCCAGGGCCGCATCGACATCCTGCGGGCCGAGCTGGCGCGGCGCGCGGCGCCCCGTTCGCCGGTGGTCGACCGGCTCTCGGAGATCCTCGCGGACGTACCGTCCACGCACCGCTCCTCCGCCCGGCATGTGACGCTCGGCATGCCGCACAGCGAGGAGTTCCGGCGCCTCGCCGAGGACATGCTCTCCGAGGTCGAGCTGTCCGACCTGGAGGCCCGTACGGACCAGGAGCTGCACGCGGCGATGGGCCGGCTGGTCCGCTACGAGCAGCAGGTGTCGCGCCGCCGCCAGCAGCTCCAGCACACGGCGGACGATTGCGGCGCGGAGATCGCCCGCAGGTACCGTGAGGGAGAAGCACAAGTAGACGATCTGCTCTCCTGACGTCCGCGGGGCCGCGGGTTCCACCGGACCGCCGGGGAGTGCGCACCCCCCGGAAGGCCCCCGATGTCCTCTTCCAGCCCCGCGACCGCCGGCTCCGCCGCCGACGCCGCCATATCCCCGGTCCTCGCCGAGGTCGTACGCTCCGGTTTCGTCGAGGGCCGTCATCGCGGTTCGCTGGTGGTGCTGGCCGCCGACGGGAGCGTGGAGCTGGCGCTGGGAGCGGCGTCCGCGCCGGTCTTCCCGCGCTCCAGCAACAAGCCGATGCAGGCCGCTGCGGTGTTGCGGGCCGGGCTGGAGCTGTCCGGCGAGCGGCTGGCGCTGGCGGCCGCGAGCCATTCCGGCGAATCGTTTCACCTCGATCTTGTGCGCAAGATGCTCGCCGAGTACGAGCTCGGTGAGGAAGACCTCCAGACCCCGCCCGACCTGCCGCTGGACCCCGTCGAGGCACAGGCGTACCTGGCGGCGGGCCACACCCCCGACCGGGTCGCCATGAACTGCTCCGGCAAGCACACCGCCATGCTCGCCGCGTGCGCCGCGAACGGCTGGCCGCAGGACTCCTACCTCGCCCCGGACCACCCCCTCCAGCGGCTCGTCCTCCAGGTCGTCGAGGAGGCGAGCGGCGAGCGCGTCGCGCACGTGGGCACGGACGGCTGCGGGGCGCCGCTGATGTCCCTGACCCTGACCGGCCTGGCCCGCGCCTTCCGTACGTTCGTCCTGGCCGAGCCGGGCAGCGCGGAGCGACGGGTCGCGGACGCGATGCGCGCCCACCCCGAGTACGTGGCCGGCACCCGCCGCCCCGACACCTGGCTGATGAGCGAGGTGCCGGGCACGCTGTCGAAGATGGGCGCGGAGGCCGTGCAGGCCGTGGCGCTGCCGGACGGCCGGGCGCTCGCCTTCAAGATCGACGACGGGTCCGGACGGGCGCTCGGCCCGGTACTGGCGCGGGCGCTCGCCCTCCTCGGCGTGGACTCCCCCGTCGTCGCCCGCATCGGCGACGCGCCGCTGCTCGGGGGCGGGGAACGGGTGGGCGAGGTCCGCGCGACGTTCTGAGGCGGCTGCGCCCCGCCGGGAAAATTCACGTGCGGGCCGGGGAGGGGCGCACCTAGCGTGTGCCCATGAATCCAGAGGCCGAGGTCCAGGTCCAGGTCCGTACGATCACCGCGTCCGACGTCCCGAATTGGAGCCGGGCGATGCACGTCGGCTTCCTGCGCCGCCCCTCGGTCTCCAAGGAGGAGGCCGAGGTCCGGCTGGCGGGCATGGACCTCGCGCGTACGCAGGGCGCGTTCGAGGCGGACTCGGCGGACGTGAACGGGGGCCGCTGCGTGGCCACCTTCCGCAGCTTCGCGCAGCAGCTCACGGTGGTCGGCGGCGCGACGGTGCCGGCCGACGCGATCAGCAACGTGGCGGTGTCGCCGACGCACCGCCGCCGCGGACTGCTCAGCCGCATGATGGACGCCGATCTGCGGCTGGCGAAGGAGCGCGGCGACGCCGTGGCGACGCTGATCTCCGCCGAGTACCCGATCTACGGCCGATACGGCTTCGGCCCGGCCACCTGGATCACCGAGTGGGAGATCGACATCGCGCGCACCGCCCTGGACCGGCGGTACGCGGGCCCCGCCGACGGCGGCCGGGTCGACTTCGCGACCCCCGAGGCCGTACGGGAACTCGGCCCCGCGTTCCACGAACGGCTCCGCGCGACGCGCCCCGGCCACATAGACCGCACCGAACGCTGGTGGCGGCTGGAGACCGGCGCGCTGCGCCCCACCTCCTCGGACGAGCCGTGGCAGGAACCGTTCTACGCCTTCTACCGGGCTCCGGACGGAACGGTCGACGGCCTGCTCTCGTACGAGGTCGAGGAGCGCTGGGACGGCAAGCTGCCGGACAACACCGCGGTCGTCCGCGACCTGCTCGCCGCCACGCCCGAGGCCGAGCGCGCCCTGTGGCACTTCCTCCTGACCATCGACTGGATAACCAAGGTCCGCAGCGGCCACCGCGCCCCCGACGACCTGCTCCCCCTCCTGCTCGGCGACCCCCGCGCGGCCCGCGTCATCACGCACGCCGACTACCTGTGGCTCCGGCCGCTGGACGTGCCGCGGCTCCTGGAAGCCCGTACGTACGCGGCGACGGCCGCCCTGGTCCTGGACGTCCAGGACCCCGCGGGCCTGGCCTCCGGCCGCTACCTCCTGGACGCGACTCCGGACGGCGCGACCTGCACCCTGACGACGCGCGCGCCCGATCTGACGCTGGACGTAGCCGAGTTGGGCACGCTGTACCTGGGCGACGAGTCGGCGGTGCGACTGGCGGCGCTGGGCCGGGTGCGG
This sequence comes from Streptomyces sp. NPDC057654, assembly GCF_042800135.1. Lineage (NCBI taxonomy): Bacteria > Bacillati > Actinomycetota > Actinomycetes > Kitasatosporales > Streptomycetaceae > Streptomyces > Streptomyces sp. NPDC057654. The sequence continues at coordinate 3,539 of NZ_JBHVHQ010000511.1, forward strand.
GAGGAGCACGAGGGGGCGGCGGCGACGGCGGACGCACTGCTGCGGACGTCACGCAGGCCGTGGTGCCCGGACGTTTTCTGAGCATCTGCCGGTGAGCATCCGCCGGTCACCGGCAATGGTTTCGCCGCGCTCGGCGGAGTGGAGCGTTCGCCCGCTCAGCGCTTGCCGGGAGGAGGGCTGCACCCGACTACGCGTCACGTTCCTGCCCCGCCTTCCGCATCGGGATCGCGAGGCAGGCCAAGGTTGCGAGCCGGACCACGACACCGCCCCACAGGGCGCTTCCAAGGCCGTCGACGTGAAGACCCATGCCCAACTGGGTGCCCAGCCAGGAGGCGAGCAGCCAGATCAGGCTGTCCTGGACAATCCCTACGAGGCCGAGGACGAGCAGCGTGATGGGCGGCGCGCTCCTGATCTCGCTCGGATACGAGTGGATCAGCTTGTTGACGATCGAGAAAACCACTAGGCCAAGGATCGGCGACGGGAACGGCCGGTCCCCCAGGGTGACGCCGGTCGGTAAGCACGCGGCGAGGGCCACCCCCAGGAGGGTGCCAAAGGTTATGCGCTTCTGTCTGCCTTCATCCATGATCGTAATCATTGCACCGGGAGCGCGGGGCGAGCCCGCGTGATGCTGGTCATTGCGGCCGGCGCTCAGGATTCCGTGGCGGCACCGGCCGACCGGTGCTCCAGCGCCGACGCGCGGCCCTACGAACCGATGAGCTTGCGCGGCCCCGGGCCCTCCGCCTGGAGCTGGTCGCCCGGGTTGGTGAGGATGCAGCGGTCGATGGTCAGGCAGCCGCAGCCGATGCAGTCGGTCAGATGGTCGCGGAGCTTGGTCATCTGGTCGATGCGCTCGGTCAGGTCCTGCCGCCAGCCTTCGGAGACCCGCGCCCAGTCCTCGCGGGTGGGCGTGCGGTTCTCGGGGAGCATCGCGAGGGCGCAGCGGATGGCGGCGAGCGGGATGCCGAGCCGCTGGGAGACCCGGATGAAGGCGACGCGGCGGAGCGTGTCGCGGGTGTAGCGGCGCTGATTGCCGCTGGTGCGGCGGCTGTTGATGAGTTCCTGGCGCTCGTAGAAGCGGAGCGCGGAGGCGGGGACGCCGCTGCGCTCGGAGAGTTCGCCGACGGTCAGTTCTTTGGCCTGCCAGGGGACTTGGGTCATGGCGACCAGACTAGCTTGACTTAAACCATTGTTTAAGTTGGAGGCTCTTTCCCACGGCACACAAGCCGTTCCGAACGCTTTGGGGAAGGACTCGCCATGACCACTCCGCCCACCACTCCGCCCACCACCACGCCGACCGCGTCCGAGCGCCCGTACCGCCTGGCCGTGATCATCGGCTCGACGCGGGAAGGGCGCTTCGGCCCCACCGTCGCCAACTGGTTCATCGCCCAGGCCGCGCGCCGCGACGACGTCGACACGCACGTCATCGACCTGGCCGAGACCCCGCTCCCGCTGAACCTCAGCGGGCAGCCCGACGCCGGGACCGCCGCCGCCCTGGCCGCCGTCACCCCGCACCTGGCCGCCGCCGACGCTTTCGTGGTCGTGACCCCCGAGTACAACCACAGCTACCCCGCCTCCCTCAAGAACCTCCTCGACTGGCACCGCGAGGAATGGCAGGCCAAGCCCGTCGGCTTCGTCTCCTACGGCGGCCTCTCCGGCGGCCTGCGCGCCGTGGAACACCTGCGCCCGGTCTTCTCCGAACTCCACACGGTCACGGTCCGCGACACGGTCAGCTTCCACATGCCATGGGGTCAGTTCGACGAAGACGGCACCCACAAGGACGGCGCGGCGGCCTCCGCCGCCGCCAAGACCATGCTCGACCAACTCGGCTGGTGGGCACGGGCCCTGCTCGCGGCGCGGGAGGTACGGCCGTACGGGAGCTGAGACCGATGCACCCCTGTGGGAGCTGCGGGAGCTGGGGGCGGTATGTCGCCTGCGGGCCGTGGAGGGGGTGGCTGCGGGTGACCAGCACGCCCGGCGGCGGGCCGTATGCCCGTACGGACCGAGGTCCGTGCCCCGCACCGGCCGACTTCCGCCCGGCAGCGGCGCTCGTGCCGTACGTCCCGCTCGGCGCGGCGGCTACTCGCCCCCGGTCGCCGCGACGAGGCGAGTGGCGAGGCGTACGCCGGGGCTGGATTCGGTCAGGGCCTCGCTGAGCGCGTCGCCCGCGGCGGTCAGGGCCGTGTCGTCCATGGGGCCGAGCGCGTCGAGGAGGAAGAAGGCGCGGGTGGTGTCGTGGGTGAGGCGGGTACGGACGCACTGCCGCCAGTTCCAGCGGCGGCAGGTGACGCCGGCGTCGTCGCGCCACACGACCTCCCCGGCGGCGGGGTGCTCGACGACGCTCTCGCCCCCGGCGGCCGTCACGAACTCCTCGGTGCCGTCGGCCCGTACGAGCCGGGCCGCGCCCTCGTAGTGGTCGAGGTCCTCGCCGCCCAGCGGCACGACGTGCGCGACCGACACCGCGTTGTAGATGTCGGTGAGCCGGTCCACACGCGGCAGCCCGTCGGCGGCCCGGCGCAGCAGCGCCTCCGCGCTGGGCCGGGTCCGCTGCGGCTTCGCGCCGAAGGCGCGGAACGCCTCGCGCCAGGCCGCGAGGTGCGGGTGCTCCTCGACCGGCCGCCCGTCGGCGAGCCACTTGCGCGCGGACTCCTCGGCCGCCGCGAGCATCCGCTCCCCGAC
>NZ_JBHVHQ010000512.1:0-6189 GCF_042800135.1 Streptomyces sp. NPDC057654
TGATGACGGAGGGGGACGGTGCCGCGTGCACCGTCCCCGCCGTTCACCCGTAGTCACATCGACTTTCGAGAAGAGATTCACAGACCATGGCGAACACCTCCGCCGCTGACGTCAAGAAGCTCCGCGAGCTCACCGGCGCCGGCATGATGGACTGCAAGAAGGCGCTGGACGAGGCCGAGGGCAGCGTCGAGAAGGCCGTAGAGATCCTGCGCGTCAAGGGCCAGAAGGGCGTCGCCAAGCGCGAGAGCCGCAGCGCCGAGAACGGTGCCGTCGTCTCCCTGATCGCCGACGACAAGACCTCCGGCGTGCTGCTGGAGCTGAAGTGCGAGACGGACTTCGTCGCCAAGGGTGACAAGTTCATCGTCGTCGCCGACGCCCTCGCCGCGCACGTCGCCAAGACCTCCCCGGCCGACATCGAGACGCTGCGCGCCTCCGAGATCGAGCCCGGCAAGACCGTGCAGGCCTACGTGGACGAGGCCAACGCCACCCTCGGCGAGAAGATCGTCCTCGACCGCTTCGCGCAGTACACCGGCGGCTACGTGGCCGCGTACATGCACCGCACCAGCCCGGACCTGCCCCCGCAGGTCGGCGTCCTGGTCGAGCTGGACAAGGGCACCGCCTCCGACGAGGCCGCCGCCGAGGCCGCCAAGGACGTGGCGCAGCACATCGCCGCGTTCGCGCCGAAGTTCCTCACCCGTGAGGACATCCCGGCCGAGACGGTCGAGAACGAGCGCCGCGTCGCCGAGGCCACCGCCCGCGAGGAGGGCAAGCCCGAGGCCGCCCTGGAGCGCATCGTCGAGGGTCGCGTCACCGGCTTCTTCAAGGAGAGCGTGCTGCTGGACCAGCCGTTCGCCAAGGACAACAAGAAGACCGTCCAGAAGGTCCTGGACGAGGCCGGCGTCACGCTCAAGCACTTCGCCCGCTTCCGCGTCGGCGTCTGAGCCTGACGAAGTCAGCGAACGACCCGCGACCCGCTAGGGTCGTACGCAGCCGACCGTCCACCGGCCGGCCGCAGATGTGACGAGGAGGCCATTGCCGCAGAGGGAACCGAAAGGGACCACCGGCAATGGCCTTCTTCGTATGTGCACGAGGAGATCTCCAATGAATCAGGGCGCGGACGCCACGCAGGCTGCCGACGACAAGGGCGCCGGCGGCGGCAAACACCGTCGGTTCATGCTGAAGCTGTCCGGTGAGGCATTCGCCGGCGGCGGGGGACTCGGCGTCGACCCGGACGTCGTGCACAAGATCGCCAGAGAGATCGCCGCGGTCGTCCGGGACGGGGCGGAGATTTCCGTCGTCATCGGCGGCGGAAACTTCTTCCGGGGCGCCGAGCTCCAGCAGCGCGGCATGGACCGGGCCCGGTCCGACTACATGGGCATGCTCGGCACGGTCATGAACTGCCTGGCCCTCCAGGACTTCCTGGAGAAGGAGGGCATCGACTCCCGCGTCCAGACCGCCATCACCATGGGTCAGGTCGCGGAGCCGTACATTCCGCTGCGTGCGGTGCGGCACATGGAGAAGGGCCGCGTCGTCATCTTCGGCGCCGGCATGGGGATGCCGTACTTCTCGACCGACACCACCGCCGCCCAGCGCGCGCTGGAGATCGACGCCGAGTGCCTGCTGATGGGCAAGAACGGCGTGGACGGGGTCTACGACTCCGACCCGAAGAAGAACCCGGACGCGGTGAAGTTCGACGCCCTGGAGTACGGCGAGGTCATCTCCCGCGGGCTCAAGGTCGCCGACGCCACGGCCATCACCCTGTGCATGGACAACCAGCTCCCGATCCTCGTCTTCGAACTGCTCGCCGAGGGCAACATCGCGCGTGCCGTGAAGGGTGAGAAGATCGGCACGCTCGTGAGCGACCGGGGCACCCGGGCCTGACGGCTCGTACGGCCGTACGAGCGGCACGCGCCCCCCATCCCGGGACCGTGCGGCCACGACGGCAACCCCCCGCCGCGGGAGATGCGCGGCACGGGGATGGACAACGGCCTGCCGGTCGGACACCGTGCAGGAGAAGACGCGCGCAGGGGCGAGGCTCTGCTTACTGATAACACCAGGAGCAAGTGGTGATCGAAGAGATCCTCCTCGAGGCCGAGGAGAAGATGGAGAAGGCCGTCGTGGTCGCCAAGGAGGACTTCGCGGCGATCCGTACGGGGCGTGCGCACCCGGCGATGTTCAACAAGATCGTGGCGGACTACTACGGTGCGCTGACCCCGATCAACCAGCTGGCGTCGTTCTCGGTGCCGGAGCCGCGGATGGCCGTGGTGACCCCGTTCGACAAGAGCGCGCTGCGCAACATCGAGCAGGCGATCCGCGACTCGGATCTGGGCGTCAACCCGAGCAACGACGGCACCATCATCCGGGTGACGTTCCCGGAGCTGACCGAGGACCGGCGCCGCCAGTACATCAAGGTCGCCAAGGGCAAGGCCGAGGACTCGAAGGTCTCGATCCGCTCGGTGCGCCGCAAGGCCAAGGAGTCCCTCGACAAGCTCGTCAAGGACAAGGAGTCCGGCGAGGACGAGGTCCGCCGCGCGGAGAAGGAGCTCGACGACACCACCGCGAAGTACGTCGCGCAGGTGGACGAGTTGCTCAAGCACAAGGAAGCCGAGCTGCTCGAGGTCTGATGAACGACTCTTCCTGGGGGGCCCCGCCGAGCGCCGGATACCGGGGGCCGACCGACCGGGGACCGGCTCGTCCGGCGGGTCCCGTGCACGACATGGGCGAGGCGGCGCAGACTCGGCCCATGCCCATCGTGCCCGACGCAGGCGGAGATCAGGACGACCGCGAGAAGGGGGCCGCTTACCTCGGCGGCCCCCTGTTCCGCGATGAAGACTTCCGTGAAGAGCGGTTCCGTGACGAACAGTTCCGTGGTGAGCACTTCCACGGGGAGCAGGAGCCCGCTCCGGTGCCCGAGCCCGTTCCCGCGGCGCCGGAGCCCGCCGCCGCGCCCGTGAAGAAGAGCGCGGGCCGTGACCTGCGGGCGGCCATAGGGGTGGGCCTGGGGTTGGGCGCGGTCATCATCGCCTCCCTGTTCATCTACAAGCCCGTCTTCCTCGGCGTGATAGCGGTCGCCGTGGTCGTCGGGCTGTGGGAGCTGACCTCCCGCCTGGCGGAGAAGAAGGCGATCAAGGCCCCGCTGGTGCCGCTCGCGGTCGGCGGGGCGGCCATGGTCGTCGCGGGCTATCTCGACGGCCCGGAGGGCGCGTGGGTGGCCATGGCCTTCACCGCGCTCGCCGTGCTCGTGTGGCGGATGACGGAGCCGCCCGAGGACTATCTGCGGGATGTCACGGCGGGTATCTTCGCGGCGTTCTACGTGCCCTTCCTCGCCACGTTCGTGGCGCTGATGCTCGCCGCGGACGACGGCGCGTGGCGGGTGCTGACCTTCCTCGTGCTGACGGTCGTCAGCGACACCGGCGCGTACGCGGTCGGCTGGAAGTTCGGCCGGACCAAGCTCGCGCCGCGGATCAGCCCCGGCAAGACCCGCGAGGGGCTCGTCGGCGCCGTCGCCTTCGCGATGGTGGCGGGCGCGCTGTGCATGCAGTACCTGATCGACGACGGGACCTGGTGGCACGGGCTGCTGCTCGGCTGCGCGGTCGCGGCCAGCGCCACCCTCGGCGACCTCGGCGAGTCCATGATCAAGCGGGATCTCGGCATCAAGGACATGGGCACGCTGCTGCCGGGGCACGGCGGGATCATGGACCGGCTGGACTCCCTGCTGCCCACCGCGCCGGTGGTGTGGCTGCTCATGGTGATCTTCGTCGGCAGCGGCTGACCTGCGTCTTTCCCGCGTCTTCTCCAGCGAGGGGTCCGTTGTCCACAGGGCGGCGGGCCCCTTCGCCGATGTCTGCGACACTGGATGGACCATGCCTGCACCCGGAGAACTCACTTTCGTCGCGCCGCGCGGAGCCAAGAAGCCGCCGCGGCATCTCGCCGACCTCAGCCCCGCCGAGCGCCGCGAGGCCGTGGCCGCGATCGGCGAGAAGCCGTTCCGCGCCAAGCAGCTGTCGCAGCACTACTTCGCGCGGTACGCGCACGATCCGGCGCAGTGGACCGACATCCCCGCGGCGGCGCGCGAGAAGCTGGCGGCCGAGATGCTGCCGGAGCTGATGACCGTGCTGCGGCATATCTCGTGCGACGACGACACCACCCGCAAGACGCTCTGGAAGCTGCACGACGGCACGCTCGTCGAGTCCGTGCTGATGCGCTATCCGGACCGGGTCACCATGTGCATCTCGTCGCAGGCGGGCTGCGGGATGAACTGCCCGTTCTGCGCCACCGGCCAGGCCGGGCTGGACCGGAATCTGTCCACCGCCGAGATCGTCCACCAGATCGTGGACGGCATGCGAGCCCTGCGCGACGGGGAGGTGCCCGGCGGCCCGGCGCGGCTCTCCAACATCGTCTTCATGGGGATGGGCGAGCCGCTCGCCAATTACAAGCGCGTCGTGGGCGCGATCCGCCGGCTCACGGACCCCGAGCCGGACGGGCTCGGCCTCTCGCAGCGCGGCATCACCGTCTCCACGGTGGGCCTGGTCCCCGCGATGCTGCGCTTCGCCGACGAGGGCTTCAAGTGCCGCCTCGCGGTCTCCCTGCACGCCCCCGACGACGAGCTGCGCGACACGCTCGTGCCGGTCAACACCCGGTGGAAGGTGCGCGAGGTCCTCGACGCGGCCTGGGAGTACGCGGAGAAGTCCGGCCGCCGTATCTCCATCGAGTACGCGCTGATCCGCGACATCAACGACCAGGCGTGGCGCGGCGACCTGCTCGGGAAGCTGCTCAAGGGCAAGCGGGTGCACGTCAACCTCATCCCGCTCAACCCGACGCCCGGCTCCAAGTGGACCGCTTCGCGGCCCGAGGACGAGAAGGCGTTCGTGGAGGCGATCGCGGCTCACGGCGTGCCCGTGACCGTACGCGACACACGGGGCCAGGAGATCGACGGAGCCTGCGGACAATTGGCCGCTTCCGAGCGCTGATATGGTGCTTTCGCACAATTGAACAATCCGACAGGGGAGCGCACAGAGCGCTGAGAGTGCGGCCCGGCCGCAGACCCTCGGACCTGATCCGGGTCATACCGGCGTAGGGAGTCAGCTCACTCATGAACAGCAATATCCGGCGTGCCGTCGGCGCCGCGGTCGTCGGCGCCCTCGGCGTCACCACGCTCGCCGCCTGCGGCGGCTCCGGATCGTCCAAGGCGTCGGACTCCAAGACGGTCACCCTCGTCTCGCACGACTCGTTCAACGCCTCGAAGCCCGTGCTCGCCGAGTTCACCAAGAAGACCGGCTACAAGGTCCGGGTCGTCAAGAGCGGCGACGCGGGCGCGGCCGTCAACCAGGCGATCCTCTCGAAGTCGCACCCGCAGGGGGACGTGTTCTTCGGCGTCGACAACACCCTCCTCTCGCGCGCCCTCGACAACGGCCTGTTCACGCCGTACGAGGCCAAGGGGCTGGACCGGGTGCCCCGCGACCTCCAGCTCGACGCCGCACAGCACCGCGCCACCCCGATCGACACCGGGGACATCTGCGTCAACTACGACCGCGCCTACTTCACGGACCACAAGCTGGCGCCGCCGCAGACCTTCGACGATCTCGTCAAGCCGGAGTACAAGAACCTCCTCGTCACCGAGAACGTCGCCACCTCGTCCCCCGGCCTCGCCTTCCAGCTCGGCACCGTCGCCAAGTACGGCGAGGACGGCTGGCAGAAGTACTGGCAGCGGCTCAAGAGCAACGGCGTCGAGGTCGTGGACGGCTGGGAGCAGGCGTACAACCAGCGGTTCTCCGGCTCCGCCGCCGGAAAGAAGGCCAAGGGCGACAAGCCGCTCGTCGTCTCGTACGCCTCCAGCCCGCCCGCCGAGGTGCTGGACGCGAAGCCGCAGCCGAAGGAGGGCCCCACCGGGGTCTCGACCGGCACGTGCTTCCGGCAGATCGAGTTCGCGGGACTGCTGAACGGCGCGAAGAACGCCGAGGGCGGCAAGGCGCTCCTCGACTTCCTGGTGAGCAAGGAGTTCCAGGAGGACATGCCGCTCCAGATGTTCGTCAAGCCGGCGAACCAGGACGCGAAGCTCCCCGAGGTGTTCACGAAGTACGGCGCTAAGATCTCCGACCCCGAGACCCTGGCCCCGGAGAAGATCGCCGAGAACCGTGAGCAGTGGGTCAAGTCGTGGTCGTCGCTCGTCCTGAAGTAGAACCTCCGGGG
>NZ_JBHVHQ010000513.1:0-6188 GCF_042800135.1 Streptomyces sp. NPDC057654
GGGGCCCGGCGGGCAGTTTCCGCGCCGGGGGCCCGATGGGGTGTCGCCCGTACCGGGAGCACGCCGGCTCCGTACGGCCCACCAGCGGTTTTCAGCTGTCGATCGGGCCGCTGATCACGGGAGCTGGTAGCCCGCGCTCTCGGCGTGCCGGGTGAACGCCCGGACCTTGCCCTGGTCGACCCGGCCCCACCAGCGGCCGTTCTCCTTCAGCGAGGAGGCCACGATGGCGCCGTGGCACAGGGACAGCAGCCGCTCGGCGTTGTTCTCGGTCATGCCCGAGCCGATGATCACCGGCAGCTGGGTGGCGTCCATGATGCCCCGGACCTCGGTCTCCGCGGCCTCGTCGCCGGTGCGGCCACCGGTCGCGATGAGCACGTCCGCGTCGAAGAACTCGTTGTCCTCCGTCTGCTCGGCCAGGCTCCGGTCGGCGATGATGGAGTGCGAGCCGTGCTTGACGTGCACGTCCGCGAACACCTTGAGCTGCTCGGCGCGGAGCGTGGCCCGGTACCGGGTGGCGGCGGGGGCCAGCCCCTCCATGAAGCCCTCGTTGGCCACGTAGGCGTTCGCCCACTGGTTGACGCGGACGAAGGACGACTGGGCGGCCTGGGCGGTGGCTATCGAGCAGTGCGCGCCGTTGGCCAGGACGTTCACGCCGACCGGCAGGCCCGCCTTCTCGCGGACGTGGTCGCCGATCACGGCGAGGTTCGCCGCGGTCTCGAAGCCCTGGTCCTCCGGCTTGGGGAAGGGCAGGTCCCAGGCGTTCTCCACGATGAGGCCGTGGACGCCGCCCTGCTGGTACGCCTTGGCCTCCTCCACGGCGAACTTGACGATGTCGGCGATGGACTCGCCGCGGTAGTGCGGGCTGCCGGGGAGCGGCGGGCAGTGCACGACGCCGATGACGACGCGCTCGGTGCCGAAGATCGAGGTCAGCGCCGACTCCTTGGGCGGGAAGACGCCTACCGTTCGCTCGCCTGCGGTGCTGTCGACGGGGTTGTTCATGATGTCCTTTCCATTGCGCCAGGTGCGGACGGAACGGCCTGGTCGGCCACTCCCACCTGGTTCGAGAATTCGAAGCAGCCGGTGTATCCGGCGGTGACCAGCCGGGACCAGTGATCGAAAGCCTGTTCGGGGGTGGGGAAGAACCAGATCTCCACCTCGGAGAAGTCGCTCTGACCCCGGACGTGGTACGCGCCGACCCGTCGGCCGCCCAGCCGCTCGGAGGCGTCGCGCTCCTGCTGGAACGCCGCCTCGTGCCGGGCCCGTGCCTCGGGTCCGAGCTCGAACCACGTGGTGCGGGGGAGGGAGTAGTGCAGCCAGAGGGTGTTGTCCGTGTCGCTCATGTCATTTCCTCCGCAAGACGTCTTCGAGCCGCGTGCGACGGCCGATGTAGTGGCGGGACGTCGTGAACTTGAAGTCCGCCACCCGGGTGTGCTCCCGCATCGCCGTCTGCACCATGGCGACGCTCGGCACCCGCCACACCCCGACGTGGTCCCACTCGCTCGCGCCGTCGAGGCGGTGCCGGCCGGCGATGGCGGCCCCGGCCCGTACGTCCGCGGAGAACGCGACATCGCACTCCAGGTCGTACTCGCGCCGCTGCTCGGCGGAGGCGGCCTGCCAGGCGCTGTTCCACTTCCAGAGCGCGAAGAACGCCCAGTCGTCCTCGGGCCGGGAGGCGGGGCCGACGACCGGCAGGAACTCCCGCGGCCCGAGGAGCCATTCGGTGCGCAGCGCACGCGACCAGCCCGCCTCTTCGAGGGCGAGCGTCCCGCGCAGCGCGGCAGACGGGGTGGGGGCCTCGAACATGCCGACGAAGTCGACGTCGTGGGAGAACCCGGTGGCGTACACGGTCGGCGAATCCGCCGTCGCGTGCCCGGCGTCGTCGCCCGCGAGGACGCGGTCGACGGACAGCCGCCAGCCCTCGGCCTTCAGGGCGTCGAGTTGCTCCATGACCGGCCGCAGCGTCGGTTCCGGAGACGCGGGGCGCAGCCGGGCCAGGAACAGGACGGCGCACCGCTGTCCCGGAGCCGCTTCGAAGACGTCCGTCTCCTCGCTCAGCAGCGTCATACGCTCCTCCTCTCCGTCAGCTCGGCCCGCGTGGCGTACGAGAGGTGGCCGCCGTACCCGGAGCAGCTGTGGGAGGCCGCCGCCACCGCGTAGCGCAGGGCGTCGAGCGGGTCGCCGGAGTCGAGCATCATGCCGACGAACGACCCGGCGAGGCAGTCGCCCGCGCCCGTCGTGTCGACCACGGGGGCCGCGCCGGGGGCGACGGGGACGGTGATCTCCTCCTCGCCGGGCGTGCACCAGCGGGCGCCGCGCGAACCGTCGGTGAACACCACCGAGCGGGCGCCGAGGCCGAAGAGCACCTTGATCGCGTCGGGCCCGATGGCCCGTGCGGCGTGCGTGTTGCAGAACACCGTGGCTGCGCCGTCGATATGGTCCGCGAGCGACTCGATGCCGTCGGGGAACGTCGCCGGCTCCAGGTCGATCGACCACGGGACGCCGCTCTCGGCGCACCGGGCGATGACGGCCCGCGCCGCGTCCGGGTCGTAGACCGCGGTGTGCAGCCAGCCCGCGCCGGCCAGGGAGAGCTCCCGGCAGACGGCCTCGGAGGGGTACATGCGGACGCCGGGCACCAGGATGAGGTGCTTCTCGCCGTCCTCGGCGATGGTGATGACGGCCCGGCTGGAGGGGCCGGGCGAGACCTCGGGCCGGAAGTCCACGCCGAGGCCGCGCGCCTGCTCGGCGCATTCGCGGCCGGCCGCGTCCGTTCCCACGGAGCTGACCAGCGCCGTCGGCGTCCCGGTGAGGGAGCAGGCGACGGCCGCGTTGGTCACCACGCCCCCGACCGAGTCGGTGAGGTAGTCGGTGACCACCTTCTCGTCGGCGGCGGGCAGGGAGCCCACCCGGAGCGTGGTGTCGAAGACGGTGTCCCCGACGAAGACCGCGGTCTTCGTCCCGGGGGGCGCGCTGTTCGGAGGTGAGGGAGGTGAGGCTGTGTTCATGGGCGAGTGAGCTCGATTCGGAAGCGGTATCTGTCGGCCCGGTATGTGATCACCACGTACTCCAGGGGGACGGCGGTCGCGGAGAGCGAGCGGCGGCGCGCGATCAGGATCGGAGCGCCCTTGGCGACGGCCAGCCGCTGCGCGAGCTGCGCGTCGGCGACGCCGCCCTCGATGTACTCCTCGCCCGAGCTGATGCGCGTACCGGTGGTGCGCTCGATCCACTCGTAGAGGGAGGAGTCCCGCAGCGTCGCCTCGGGCGGCGGCGTCGCGGGGTCCACGACCCGCGGCGACAGCCACGAGACGCTGGAGGCGATGGGCTCGTCGTCGGCGAGCAGCACCCGGTCCACGCAGACCGCGTCGTCGCCCTCGGCCAGCCCCAGCTCCTTGGCGACCTGCGCGGGGGCGGGCAGTACGGAGACGGCGACCAGCCGGTAGCCCGGCGCCAGGCCGCGGGCCCGCATGTCGTCCGAGAACGAGGCCAGCAGGTTGAGCGGCTGTTCGACCTTGGGCGGGAGCACGATCGTGCCCTTTCCGGACCGCCGGCTCACCAGTTGGTCGCCCTCCAGCTCGTTCAGAGCGCTGCGGGCGGTGGTCCGGCTGATGCCGAAGCGCCGGGTGAGCAGCGTTTCGGACGGCAGCGCGTCCCCGGCGGTGAACTCGCCGTCGGCGATGGCCGACCGCAGCAGTTCGGCGATCTGATGCCACTTCGGTACCGGGCCGTCCACCAGGTCTTCGTCATCCCAAGCCATGCCGAAAGTATCCGAACGTCATGACGTTTGGTCAACGGGTCCGATCCATCAACTTTGGGTGCATCAGTGATCGCTCAGCGTGGCCTTCCGCACCCCGTTGACGTTCCCGCGGAAGCGCGCTTACGGTGCATCACCACAGCCCGGATCCGCTGCTCACAGGCGGCGCGACCGACGGGCGACCGGTGCCGCGGCGGCCTTGGCCCCGCCGTCGGCCGGGTGTTTCAGGACCGCACGTCGCTGCCCGGTCCCGCGCTGTCCCGGCCCGCCCGCGAGGCGGCCGGCCGGCGGGGTCCGACGGGCTGCCGCGCGGCAGTTCCACAGCGAATGGGGTGCCCTTTTTCATGATCGTCTTCTGTGGGTACGGCAACAGCGACCTCACCGTGAACGTGCCCGCCCTCCCCGGCGCGGGCGACCGGGTGCAGGCGCTCGGCATCGAGCGCCACGACGGCGGAATGGGCGCGAACGCGGCGGCCGCGGCGGCGCGCATGGGCGCCGACTCCCGCTTCGCCGGGGTCGTCGGGCCCGACGCGCTGAGCGACGCCTTCCTGAACGGCCTCGGCGCCGAGGGCGTGGACGTGGCGTGGACCTCCCGCGCGGGCCGCCTCACCACCGCCGTCATCCTCGTCACCCCGGACGGCGAGCGCTCCGTCATCAGCGAGGACGACTACCTCACCGGGGACCATGTGGCGGACGTGGTGCGGTGGTGCGCCGAGGCCGGCGGCGGCTGGCTCTACCTCGACGGGTACCGCTTCCCCTGGGCGGCGCCCCTCCTGGAGGGCGTTACGGGCCTGCGTGCGGTCGTCGACCTGGACGGCTGCGAGAGCGCCGACGCGGCGCGGGCCGCCCTGTCGGCGGCGGACCACGCGATCATCGGCCGCGCGCAGGCCGAACGGCTCCTCGGCCCGGACCTCGGCGCGGTCGCGGTGGCGCACGGCACGCATCTCCTGGTCACCGACGGCGCCCGCGGCTGGCGGCTGCACACGCCGGACGGGGACACACGGGACGGAGCCGCCATCGAGGTACGGGTCCGCGACGCCACCGGAGCGGGCGACTGCTTCGTCGGCTGCTACCTCGCCGAACTGGAACGCGGCGCGGAACCGGCCGCCGCCGCGGCCTTCGCCTCCGTCGCCGCCGGCCTGTCCTGCACGGGCCCCGGCGCCCGGGAGAGCCAGCCGGACCGGGAGGCCGTCGAGGCGTACCTCGCGCGCGGCGCGTAGGTCCGTGGACAGCACACCGGGCCGGAGCCGAAAGAGCCCCGGCCCGGTGTCGGGCCGTCAATGGAACATGCGGTCACCGCTGTTGGCCATGCGGTGCGTGCCGCTGTGGCGGCCGACCCAGTCGCGGATGAGGCCGATGGAGTTGGCGCACTGCCAGCTGTTGTCGTAGTCGCGCACCCCGGTGAAGGCCCCGTAGCCCGCGATGATGCCGTCCACCCGCGCGTCGCCCAGCAGCTTGTCGACGTACCACGGGTCGTTGTAGGTGGTCGTCCAGGACAGCGTGGCCGCGAGCTGTCCGGCGGAACGCTCCGCCGCGCCCTTCTTCAGCTCCGCGCACGTGTTCCAGGTGGCCTCCGTGCAGTTGCCGAAGCCGTTGGTGATGTCGGTGTCGCCGTAGTCCATCACCCGGCGGCCCTTCGGGAACCCGGAACCGGACCGGTTGAAGGCCCCCGTGACCTTGTCGCGGGAACCGGTCGTGGTGATGCCCTCCAGCGGGCCGAGCCTGCCCTCCAGGCTCTTCCAGCCCCGGCCGCCGACATCGGGGGTGTCGCCGCCGTGGTACTCGTAGAAGCCGTAGAGCACCTGGATGCCGGCGGCCGTCAGGCGCTGCGCCTTGTCGCGCAGCCCGGCGACGCTGCACGTACGGTTCGGCTGCTCCCCGCAGTAGTTCGGATCCTTGATGTCCAGCCAGACCAGCGACAGCCGGCGCCCCGCCTTGGCGTGGGAGAGGATGCGGTCGACCATGCTGTCGAAGGTGGGCCCGTACCGGTTGTCACCGGCCGACGAGCAGTCGTGCCACGCGCGCCACTCGTTGGGATTCCACCAGGCACAGGTGTCGATCTCGATGGCGTTGGCGCCGTGGGAGATCGCGGCGTCCACGCCGCCCAGGGTGTCGACCCGGTGCGCGATGGCGTAGACCGCCTGCCGCTGGTCGGCCGCCGACGCCGGGTTCGCGCCGAGCGCGCTCACGCCGATGATTCCGCACAGCGTCGCCAACAGCGCCAGCGCTCTGCGAGGGCGGATACGGGGGTGGATACGGGGGCGGGCGCGGTGTCGAAGGTGAGTGTTCAAGAAGGCACTCCTTCACGCTGCTGAGACGTGACGGCGGCGAGCCGTCCATCGATCGCGAAAATATAGCGCCCGAAGTGACAAGAGTGATCGATTCCTGCTCCGCTCTTAACGGTCAAACAGCCTTTTCGCGACGTGAGTTGCTCCAGGGC
>NZ_JBHVHQ010000514.1:0-6169 GCF_042800135.1 Streptomyces sp. NPDC057654
ACCCGGAGCCCCGAGCTCCCAAGGTCTCCCCTCGCGGACCCTCATCCCCGAGTGGTCCGCCTCCCGGACGATGTCTCCCCTCGGCGGCGGCGGCCAACCCTGGCCCGTTGTCACTCGAACGAGGGGTGTTGCTCGGCATAACAATGCGTTCGAATAAGAGTTCGATAGTGTGGGGCTGTTCGTGGTTGGAGCTGCCCGGGGGATGAATGGGGGTGCCAGGACTGATGGTGCGGCGTATCGACGTGACAGGAGCGGGCGGTGTGCGCCTCGCGGCCTGGGAATTCGCGGACCCGCCCAAGGCGGGCGGCCGGGACGGGGAGGGCGGCCGCTCCTCCGTGCTGTTACTGCACGGCCTGATGGGCCGTGCCTCGCACTGGGCGGAGTCGGCGCGCTGGCTGGCGACGCGGTATCGCGCGGTGGCCCTCGACCAGCGCGGCCACGGCCGCAGCGAGAAGCCGTCGGACGGCCCGTACACCCGTGATGCGTACGTGTCCGATGTGGAGGCGGCCGTAGAACAGCTCGGGCTCGCGCCGGTCGTCCTCGTCGGCCATTCGATGGGCGCCCTCACCGCCTGGCAGTTCGCGGCCCGCCGTCCCGATCTCGTACGGGCCCTGGTCATCAGCGACATGCGGGCCTCGGCGCTCGGCCCGGCCTCGCAGAAGGAGTGGGCCGCCTGGTTCAAGTCCTGGCCCGTGCCGTTCGCGACGCTCGCGGACGTACGGAAGTGGTTCGGCGAGGACGACCCGACGCTGGAGCGGCCCAAGCCGGCGCGCGGCGACTTCTACGCCGAAGTGATGGCCGAGCGCGCGGACGGCTGGCGCCCGATCTTCTCCCGCCGCCAGATGCTGGCCTCCCGCGTCAGCTGGGTCCGCGACGCGCACTGGGACGACCTCGCCCTCGTCGAATGCCCCACCCTCGTCGTCCGCGGCCTCGACGGCGAACTCGGCCGGGCCGAGGCCCAGGAAATGGTCCGCGTCCTCCCCCGCGGCCAGTACGCGGAAGTCCCCGACGCCGGCCACTTCGTCCACTACGACAGCCCGGAGGGCTGGCGCCAGGTGGTCGACCCGTTTCTCGCCGCTGTTGCGCCGAGCTGACGCCGGCGCGGCGGGCCGCCGCGGTCACAGGGGCCAGGGGGTGACCTGCGTGATGTACAGGCGCTCCTGGCGGACGATGATCAGGTACTCGAACATCCCGCACGGCAGGATCTCCGTTTGAAGGGGAGGCGACTGGCCCTGGAAGGACGTGCCGTCGAGGTAGAGCGCCGCCGCCGCGCGTAGCAGTTCGTCGGCGCGTTCCTCGACCTGGGCGACGAAGGCGAGGTCGGGCGTGTCGCCGATGATGGCGCGCGAATCCGGGAAGTACTCCCAGGCCCACTCACTCACCGGTGACACCCGCGACCGCCGCGCGGGCGGCGTTCGTGATGGCTCTGATCTCGTCCATCGCGGACTGCCAGGCCAGGTCGCTCCTGTCGAGTTCCTGGGCCGCCCGCTCGGCCGCGCGCAGGCGGCGGGCGAGGTCGGGGTGGCGCTCGATCTCGATGACGGCGGCCCACTTCAGCTGGAACATGGCGATGGGCCCGAAGCTGTTGGACTGGGTGGCCATCGTGAAGACGGTGTCCCGCTCGGTCGTCATCTCGGCCAGCCGGGACGGGGCGACCTGGGCGAGGGCGGCGCGCAGCGCGGGGAACGTCTTCTCCGGTCTGGGAATCAACTCTCCGCCGCCGTGTACGGGTTGCGAGCTCATGTCTCCGCTGCCTCCTCCAGGGGGCGCCTCCTCCAAGGGGCGTCCGGCCACCGTACGGCAGCCGGGGCGGGAGGGGCGGACAGCGAGCGTATGGGGCCGGATCGGTTCCGGCGATGCCCGGTTCGGCGCGCTGGGGCCCGTATAGCAGCCGTTCGGGGTGCGGATTCGGCCGGGACGTGGCACGCGTGGGGCCGGGAGGCGGCTGGTGAGCAGGGTGTATGCGGCCGGGTGCCGGAGGGCCACGGGGCGTATTCGGCCGACTGCGATATTAAATTCAACAGGCGTTGACACGCGTCCGCGAGCGGGTGTGCACTGGAAGTCAACGAACGTTGGCCAACAGGTGTTGGCATTGGTGGACCGGGAGGCGTCATGTCGTCGCACAGCACGCGCACCACCCGTACTGACCGCACAGCTCGTCATGAGGAGACCGCCCCCGTGCGGGGCGGGGGAGGGGAGGAGTCCGGGGCGGATGTCGTCGTTGTGGGGGCCGGGCCCACGGGGTTGCTGCTTGCCGGGGATCTGGCCGCGGCCGGGGTCCGGGTCGTGTTGCTGGAGCGGAGGTCGCTGGAGTCGAATCTCTCGCGCGCCATCGCCGTGCACGCCCGCACCCTGGAGGTGCTGGACATGCGCGGCATCGCCGAAGACCTCCTCGCGACCGGCGAGTTCATCCCCACCCTGCGCGTCATCGGCGCCCCGCTGGAGCTCTCCCGGCTGCCGACCCGCTTCGCCGGGGTGCTGATGACGCCGCAGTACGAGACCGAGCGCGTCCTGGAGGCGCGGGCCGTCCGGCTCGGCGCCGACATCCGGTACGGGGCCGAGGCCGTGGCGCTGCGCCAGGACGGGGACGGCGTCGAACTGGACGTACGCACCGACGCGGGCACGGAGACGGTCCGCGCCGGGTACGCGGTCGGGACCGACGGGGTGCGCAGCGTCGTACGGCAGGCGCTCGGGCTGCCGTTCCCCGGCAAGTCCGTGCTCCGCTCCGTCATGCTCGCCGACGTCCGGCTGCGGACCACCCCCGCGCACTCGCCCATCGCCGCCTCCGCCCGCCAGGGCATCGCCTTCGTCGCGTCGCTCGGCGACGGCTGGTACCGCGTCATCGCCTGGGACCGGGCCGTACAGCCGCCCGTGGACACGCCCGTCGGCCTGGAGGAGATCCGCACCGTCACCCGCGGAGCGTTCGGCACCGACTTCGGCATGCACAACGCCCGCTGGACCTCCCGCTTCCACAGCGACGAACGCCAGGCCCCGCACTACCGCGTGGGCCGCGTCTTCCTCGCCGGGGATGCCGCCCACGTGCACTCGCCCGCCGGCGGCATGGGCATGAACACCGGCCTCCAGGACGCCGCCAACCTCTCCTGGAAGCTCGCCGCGGCCGTACGGGGCCGGGCCGGGGCCGCCCTCCTCGACAGCTACGAGGCCGAGCGGCACCCCGTCGGCAAGCTCGTCCTGCGGCTCAGCGGGGCGATCCTGCGCGGCGCGGTGATCCGGCCCGCCGCCCTGCGCGCCGCCCGCGCCGCGGCCCTCGACCTCGCGATGCGGGTCGAGCCCGTACGGCGCCGGGCCGCCATGGCGGTCTCCGGCATCGGCGTCGGCTACCCGGCCCCGCCCGGCGCCCACCCGCTCACCGGCCGCCGCGCCCCCGACCTGCCGCTCGCCGGCACCGGCACCGGCGCCGACAAGGAGCCCACGCGGCTGTACGAGGCGATGCGCGACGGCGGGTTCGTACGGGTCGTGCCGCGCGCCCACGGGGGAGGCGAGGAAGGGGACGGCGCCCTGTCGGCGGCCGTACGGACCACCGTCCGCCGCGCCGACGCCGCGCCGACCACGCTCCTCGTACGCCCCGACGGGTACGTGGCCTGGGCGAGCGACCGGCCGGACCCGGACGGGCTGCGCGCCGCGCTGGCCGCACTCACCGGAAGGGCCGGCTGAGCCACCCCGCCGACCGGGCACCGCCCATACCCCGGAAGGACGAGAAAAGTCCCGTCCTTCCGGGACCAAAGACCCTCCCCCGGCCCGCCTTCCCGCGCGTCTGTCTGGATGTACGCCCCGGCATGGGACGTACGACCGTAGACGACCGGAAGGCGGGCCTGACTGTGTGCTCGGCGAGCCGTCTCCATATGTACGCACGACAATGGCGGGGCGCCTGAAACCGGCATTTTGTGGTGTTTTATCCGTAACCGTCGTCCGTAACCGCCATCCGCCTGGAAGTTTCGTGCAGCCTCTCCTCACCCCGTTCCTCCGGCACCCGGCCGTCGCCGCGGTGACGGTGGCCGCCGTGCTGGCGACGGGGACCGGCTGCGGCGCCGGGGCCGGCGGCGAACCCGTCAGCGCCGGTACCACCGCCCCGGCCGCCGCCCCGTCCCCGCTGTGGCCCAGCCGCTCCCCGGCCGCCGTGCCCACCGCCGAGGACCAGGGCAAGGTGCCCTCGACCGTCGTCCCCGGCTTCCGCCGGGTGCCCTCCGAGAACATCCGCGAGGTCGACCCGCTCGCCGTCATCAAGGCCGAGCTGGCCGCCCACCCGGGCGAGGTCACCGGCGCGGACGGGATGGACGAGGCGACCGCGCGCAAACTCGCCGCCTGCTCCTCCGGCAAACCCGGCTGCCCCCTCCTCGCCCCCGTCCACCGCGACATCACCGGCAACGGCAAGGACGACCTGATCCTCGGCTTCGAGATGGAGGACGGGCTGCTGGGGCTGCGCTGCTACACCTTCGTGCACGGCGTACTCACCCGCATCATGGCCACCGCCGTCCACCCCACCTCGGTGGAGGTCGCGGGCCGCGACCTCATCGTCTGGGAGCCCTCGCCGACCCCCAACTACGCCATCCGCTCCGTGTACTCCTGGGACTCCCACCGCCACTACATGGAGCTCCAGAGCGACGAGATCCGGCGGACCGACGCCTCCGGGCGGCCCACCGCGCCGGCGCGCCGATGACGGGCGGGCGGCGGGGGCCGCGTGCCTGGCGGCGGGGGCGGCCGAAGTGGTTCCGGCTCGCCCGGTCCGGCTCCCTCTACGCGAAGTTCACGCTCTTCCTCGCCGTCATGTGCTGCATCGTCGCCGCCGTGCTCGGCACCCTCGTACACGTCATCGTCAACCGGCAGACCGTCCACCAGGCCCGTTCCGAGGCCCTGTCCCGGCTCGACATCGCCGTCCGCTCGTACGTCGCGGGCGACCGGCTGCGCCCCGAAGCCTCCCTCGACGCGCCCGAACTCCCCGACGCCCTGCGGAAGATGGCGCTGCGCGGCGAACGCGGCACCGCGCTCGGCTCCTTCGACGGCGAACCCGCCATGTGGGCGGCGGGGCCCGCCGACGGCAAGGCGCTGACCGTGAAGATCGCCTACCGGCGCAGCGCCGAGACCATCGACGGTCTCGACCGGGCCATCGTGGTCTCCTCCGCCCTGGCCATCGTCGGCACCCTCGTCGTCGGGGTGTTCGCCGTCTCCCGCGTCACCCGGCGGCTGCACCGCACCGCCGATGTCGCGCGGCGGATCAGCGCCGGCGACCTCGACGCCAGGGTCGGCGACCCGCGCACCGCCGATCTCACGCGGCAGCAGGACGAGGTGGCGGCCGTGTCCGCCGCCCTCGACGCCATGGCCGGCACGCTCCAGGCCCGGCTCCAGAGCGAGCAGCGGTTCACCGCCGACGTCGCGCACGAACTGCGCACGCCGCTCGCCGGGTTGCAGGCCTCCTCCGACCTGCTGCCGCCGGGGCGGCCGACCGAGCTCGTACGGGACCGGGTACGGGCGCTGCGCCTGCTCACCGAGGACCTGTTGGAGATCTCCCGGCTGGACTCGCTCACGGAACGCGCCGACATGGACGCGCACCGGCTGGGGCGGCTCGCCGAGCGGGCGGTACGGGCGTCCGGGCTGCCGGCCGAGGTGCGCGTCGTGCAGGACGCGTGCGTGATGACGGACCGTCGGCGGCTTGAGCGGGTGCTCGGGAACCTGCTCTCGAACGCGCATCGGCACGGTCTGCCGCCGGTGGTGGTGGCGGTGGACGGTCCCGTGATCACTGTTCGTGATCACGGGGAGGGGTATCCGGGGTATCTGCTGGAGCATGGGCCGCAGCGGTTCCGGACCGAGCCGACGGTGGCGAGGGGTGGGCAGGGGAAGGGGCATGGGCTGGGGTTGACGATTGCGGTGGGGCAGGCGCGGATCATCGGGGCGGAGTTGGTGTTCTCCAATGATGTGGGGGGTGGGGCGGTGAGTACGCTTCGACTGCCGCTGGGGCCACGGTAGTTGCAGGGTGTCGCCTTTTGGTCTTGTGTCCTCAAGCGCCGGACGGGCTGGGTGGGGCCGGCCTGGGTGGGCAAGTGCGGGTCGGTGGGCGGTTTCGGGGCTCCGCCCCGGGCCCGGTCCTCAAACGCCGGACGGGCTGATTGGGCCGGGCTTCGTGTCTTCAAGCGTCGGACGGGCTGACATGGAT
>NZ_JBHVHQ010000515.1:0-6167 GCF_042800135.1 Streptomyces sp. NPDC057654
GGAAAAGCACAAGCGCCGCTCTCAGGCCGCGACCAAATCCACGGCCTCTGCGGGCGCCTTGATGGTCACCCGTTCCCCTGGGACGCCCGTCACGGACGTCACGGATACCGAATTGAGCATCGGCCGCATCGGCGCGGGTACCGGCTCGCTCGCCGCCGCCGACTGCGCCAGCTCGGCGAGCGACAGTTCGTCGCTGACCTCGCGCATGACCTCGGACATCCGTACGTCCAGAGCGTCGCAGATTGCGGAGAGAAGCTCGGAGGACGCCTCCTTCTGCCCCCGCTCGACCTCGGAGAGGTAACCGAGCGAGACCCTGGCTGAGGAAGAGACCTCGCGCAGAGTGCGGCCCTGGCGCTGGCGCTGCCGACGCAGCACGTCACCCAGCAGGCGACGGAGCAAAATCATCGGTGGCTCCCTCCTTGGACCGCGAATCCGGATCCTTCACGCCCCACCGTACCGCCTCGGGGTCCAGCCGTGCGGGGAGCGATGTCGTGTTCACTCAGGGCTGCAAACATCCAGAACCCCCACCATGTTCCGTATCCTGTGTCCGCGCATTTTCGATCAGTTCGCCCAGCAGCACCTTCAGCGCCATCCGGACGCTCTCCGCCCGGATGCCGGCCCGGTCGCCGCGCAGCGCCAGCTTCCGTACGGACCCGGCGCCGCCCGGCCCCGCGGCGGCGACGAACACCGTTCCCACCGGCTGCCCGTCCTGCGGTTCGGGGCCCGCGACGCCCGTCGTGGCGACGCCCCAGTCGGCGCTCAGCGCCGCCCGCACACCCTCCGCCATCTGCCGGGCGACCTCGCCGTCGACCGCTCCGCGCGCGCTCAGCAGTGCGGCGTCCACGCCCAGCACCGCCGCCTTGATCTCGGTCGCGTACGCGGTCACCGAGCCCCGGAAGACCCGCGAGGCACCCGGTACGGCCGTCAGCTCGGCGGCCACCAGGCCGCCCGTGAGGGACTCCGCGGCGGCCAGCGTCTGCCCCCGCTCGGCCAGCGCCCTCAGCACCTCGGCCGCGGCCCACGTCCCCACAGCCCGCGCCCCCGAAGCACCGGCCTCATCAGCACCAGAGGGCTCAACAACATCACCAGCCGGGCCTACTCCAACAGCATCACGGGACGCGGCAGACGCAGCAGACGCAGCAACATCACGGGGATCGCCCCGGCCCCCCACACCGCCCCCCGTCACCGCACGGACTCCCGGCCGGCCCTCTCGCGCTCCGCCGCCAGCCCCGCCCGCCGCAGCACGACCGCCTGCCGTACGTAATCGAGCCCCGTCAGCACCGTCAGCGCCACGGCCACCGCCATCACCCACAGCCGGAACGTGGCCAGCGGCCCCGTCAGCGCCAGGATGTACATGCCCACGGCCGTGCCCTGCGCGAGCGTCTTCATCTTGCCGCCGCGGCTGGCCGGGATGACGCCGTGCTTGATGACCCAGAACCGCATCAGCGTGATGCCGATCTCACGGAAGAGGATCACGCCCGTGACCCACCACGGCAGATCGCCCAGGGCGGAGAGGCAGAGCAGCGCCGCCCCCATGATCGCCTTGTCCGCTATCGGGTCGGCGATCTTCCCGAAGTCGGTGACCAGGTTGTATCTGCGGGCCAGATGGCCGTCGAAGAGGTCGGTGATCATGGCGATCGCGAACGCGGCCCAGGCGAAGGAGCGCCAGGCCGGGTCGTAGCCGCCGTTGTGGAGCATCAACAAGACAAAGCCGGGCACAAGGAACAGCCGCACCATGGTGAGGATGTTGGCGATATTCCATAGTCCCGCCGGTGCCACTGTCGCCGTCGCCGTGGCCGAGTGCCCACCAGCGGCGGAGGCCGGGACTCCGGTCATCTGCGCGCCTCCTCGGTACAGCCGTCGTCGCCCAGCGGTTCGGCGACCAGGTCCACGCCCTCGGTCGCGACCACCTTTGCCACGACCATACGGCCCGGCGCAAGATCACGGTCACCCGTGAGGATGGTCTGGCCATCGGTCTCGGGCGCCTGGTGCGCGGCCCGGCCGATCACCCCGTCCTCCTCGTCGACCCGGTCGACCAGCACCTCGACCGTCTCCCCGAGCCGCTCCTCGGCGCGCTGCGCCGTGAGCTCCTCGGCCAGCCGGGAGATGCGCTCCAGCCGCTCCGCGACGACGTCCTCGGAGAGCTTGTCCGCGTAGCCGGCCGCCTCGGTGCCGTCCTCGTCGGAGTAGCCGAAGACGCCGATGGCGTCCAGCCGCGCGCCGGTGAGGAAGCGTTCCAGCTCCGCGACGTCGTCCTCCGTCTCACCGGGGAAGCCCACGATGAAGTTGGAGCGGGCGCCGGCCTGCGGTGCCTTGGCCCGTACCTCCTGAAGGAGGCCCAGGAATCTGTCGGTGTCGCCGAAGCGGCGCATCGCGCGCAGCACACCCGGCGCCGAGTGCTGGAAGGACAGGTCGAAGTAGGGCGCGACCTTCTCCGTGGAGGTCAGCACGTCGATCAGGCCGGGCCGCATCTCGGCGGGCTGGAGGTAGCTGACCCGGATGCGCTCCAGGCCGTCGATCGCCGCCAGCTCCGGCAGCAGCGTCTCCAGCAGCCGGATGTCGCCGAGGTCCTTGCCGTACGAGGTGTTGTTCTCGGAGACCAGCATGATCTCCTTCACGCCCTGCTCGGCCAGCCAGCGGCTCTCGCCGAGCACGTCGGAGGGGCGGCGCGAGATGAAGGAGCCGCGGAAGGAGGGGATGGCGCAGAACGAGCAGCGGCGGTCGCACCCGGAGGCGAGCTTCACCGAGGCGACGGGGCTGGAGTCCAGGCGGCGGCGGAGCGGCGCACGCGGGCCGGAGGCCGGGGCGACGCCCTCGGGGAGGTCCGCGGGGGGCGTGTCCTGCGCGTGGCCGGGCAGCGAGACGGCGGCGGACTGCCGCTCGGCCGGGCTGATCGGCAGCAGCTTGCGCCGGTCGCGCGGGGTGTGCGAGGCGTGGACGCCGCCGGACAGGATGGTCTGAAGGCGGTCGGAGATGTCGGCGTAGTCGTCGAAGCCGAGCACTCCGTCGGCCTCGGGCAGTTCCTTGGCGAGCTCCTTGCCGTACCGCTCGGCCATGCAGCCGACGGCGACCACGGCCTGCGTACGGGCTCTCCCCTCGCTCGCGGCGTCCTTGAGGTCATTGGCTTCGAGCAGCGCGTCGACGGAGTCCTTCTTGGCGGCCTCGACGAATCCACAGGTGTTGACGACGGCGACATCGGCTTCGGCGGCGTCCTCGACGAGGTCCCAGCCGTCCGCTGCCAAGCGGCCTGCCAGCTCCTCCGAGTCCACCTCGTTACGGGCGCAGCCAAGTGTGACAAGAGCGACGGTACGGCGTTCGGGCATAGGGCTCAGCGTACTTTGTCCTGAGGCCGCCTCCGGTGCCACGTGCTGATGATCACCCTGCTTCGGGGTCGCCCTTGGTGTAGCTCAGCCGCTGGACCTGCCCGTTGTCGCCGACGTGCTTGATCTCTTTGCCGTTCACGAAGAGCTGTACGGCCCCGGCGTTGCCCAGCACCAGGTCGATCTGCTGCTCGTCGGTGAAGGTCTTGGACGCGCCTTCCTTCAGCACCAGTTCGTCCATCAGCCGGCCGTTGTGATCCTTGGCGGAGATCCAGCTGGCGGCCTCGGTGGCGGTGACCTTGACCGTGACCTTGTTGCCCGGAGCCGCGGCAATGGCGCTTTCGGAGGGGTCCGGCTTGGGGTCGGCGGGCTTGCTCGGGCTCGGGCTGTGGGCGGGGGTGGACTGGCGTGCCGTCGGGCTGTCGGCCGCGACGGGCCGGCCGCCTTCCTTGTCGCCGCCGCTGAAGAGGGTGAAGCCGACGAATCCGACGACGGCGACGATCGCGGCGACCATGGCCGCGGTCCAGTTGGGGCGCCGCGGCTCGGACCGGATCCGCTCCGCCTCGAAGAGCGGGGCCGCCGGGGTCGGCGACGGCCGGCCGCCGTGCTCGGCGTCGTACTGCTCGATGAGGGCGGCGGGGTCGAGGCCGACGGCGCGGGCGAGCGTACGGATGTGTCCGCGGGCGTAGACGTCGCCGCCGCAGCGCGAGAAGTCGTCCTGCTCGATCGCGTGCACGATCGGGGCGCGTACGCGCGTGGTCGAACTGATCTCGTCGACGGTCAGTCCGGATTCGACGCGGGCCTGCCGGAGGCGGCGGCCGATGGAGGGGCGGCCGTCGTCGGGAGAGTTGCCGATGGACACGAGAGCGCCTTTCGAGCGTGCAGCCACCTGCTGGAGGTTCAGTTTAGGGGGGATGCGAAAGGGTCGGGCAAGCGGAAAGCAGGCCTTTGTACGCCATCAGAATGCCCTGGCGTACGCCATCGGACGCTCTGAGACACCGATGGTGATACATCGGCCCTGCCCCTTCCCCAACTTGACGCACAGCCGAGGGAAACGGTTGCTCACCATTTCCCCACGGACGGGTCCCGCCGCCGCCTCTTCCTCACGCCGCTCACGGCTGCTCACGGCTGGGACTCCCCGCGGATGATGGCGAGCACCCCGTCCAGCTCGTCCGGCTTGACCATCACGTCGCGCGCCTTGGAGCCCTCGCTCGGCCCCACGATGCTCCGCGACTCCATCAGGTCCATGAGCCTGCCCGCCTTCGCGAAGCCCACACGCAGTTTCCGCTGGAGCATCGAGGTCGAGCCGAACTGGGTGGAGACGACCAGCTCCGCCGCCTGGCACAGCAGGTCGAGGTCGTCGCCGATATCCTCGTCGATCTCCTTCTTCTTGGCCGTCCCGACCGTGACGTCGTCCCGGAAAACCGGCGCCATCTGGTCCTTGCAGTGCTGCACGATGGCCGCGACCTCGTCCTCCGTGACGAAGGCGCCCTGCATACGGACCGGCTTGTTGGCCCCCATCGGCAGGAAGAGGCTGTCGCCCTTGCCGATGAGCTTCTCGGCGCCGGGCTGGTCGAGGATGACGCGGCTGTCGGCGAGGGAGGAGGTGGCGAAGGCCAGCCGGGACGGCACGTTGGCCTTGATCAGACCGGTGACGACGTCGACGGACGGACGCTGCGTGGCCAGCACCAGGTGGATGCCGGCGGCCCGCGCGAGCTGGGTGATGCGGACGATCGAGTCCTCGACGTCCCGCGGGGCGACCATCATCAGGTCGGCGAGCTCGTCGACGATCACCAGCAGGTACGGGTACGGGGACAACTCCCGTTCGCTGCCCTCCGGCGGCTTCGCCTTGCCGCTGCGCACGGCCGCGTTGAAGTCGTCGATGTGCCGGTAGCCGTACGCCGCGAGATCGTCGTAGCGCAGGTCCATCTCGCGCACCACCCATTGCAGCGCCTCGGCGGCGCGCTTGGGGTTGGTGATGATCGGGGTGATCAGGTGCGGGATGCCCTCGTAGGCGGTCAGCTCGACGCGCTTGGGGTCGACGAGCACCATCCGTACGTCCTCGGGCGTGGCGCGCACCATGATCGAGGTGATCAGGCAGTTGATGCAGGACGACTTGCCGGAGCCGGTGGCGCCGGCGACCAGGACGTGCGGCATCTTCGTCAGGTTGGCCATCACGTAGCCGCCCTCGACGTCCTTGCCGAGCGCGACGAGCATCGGGTGCTCGTCGCCGGCCGAGTCGGCCAGCCGCAGCACGTCGCCGAGGTTGACCATCTCGCGGTCGGTGTTCGGGATCTCGATGCCGACCGCGGACTTGCCGGGGATCGGGCTGATGATCCGGACGTCCGGGCTGGCCACGGCGTAGGCGATGTTCTTGGTGAGCGCGGTGATCCGCTCGACCTTCACGGCCGGGCCGAGCTCCACCTCGTACCGGGTGACCGTCGGCCCGCGGGTGAAGCCGGTGACGGACGCGTCCACCTTGAACTCGGTGAACACGGTCGTCAGCGAGGCGACTATCGCGTCGTTGGCGGCGCTGCGGGTCTTGCCGGGCCCGCCGCGCTCCAGCAGGTCCAGGGAGGGCAGCGAGTAGGTGATGTCGCCGGCCAGCTGTAGCTGCTCGGCGCGCGCCGGGAGTACGGGCGAGGGCTCGGGCGATGCCTTGGTGAGGTCGGGGACGCCGCCACTGGGCTCCTTCTTGTCCCGCTTCACCCCCGGTACGGGCGCGTCGGCAGCCGCCTGCTGCTCGGCGCCGCGCGCGGTGGGCACGGAGCCCGTACGCTCCCGCTCGGCCGAGATGCCGCTGCTGAGCCCGGCGACGAGCGGCGAGGGCTGCACGCCGTGCAGCAC
>NZ_JBHVHQ010000516.1:0-6164 GCF_042800135.1 Streptomyces sp. NPDC057654
GCCCCCGGGGGGCCCGGCGCGAGTCCCCCGTTCGCGGGCGCCGGGCCGGATTCCCTCAGTTCTGGGGCGAATCCGGCCTTGAGGGGTTTCCCAGGGTCACGCCCCCGTCGATGTTGACGACGCCGCCCGCGATGGAGCCCTGTTCGGCGCGCGCGGTGACGGAGCCCGCGGCGAGGCCGCGGTCGCCCGCGACCTGGGCGCCGCGGGCGTCGCCGATGTGGCGGTCGACCAGCGAGACGGCGGCCCGCAACTCCTCGGCGGCGGCCTCCCGTTCGGTGTCGTCGAGGTCTTCTAGGAGGTCGGCGATCCGTTCCTGCCAGCGGCCCTGGAGGCGCTCGCGCAGTTCGTCGTCGGGGGAGCCGTCGGTGAGCTCCCCGGCCGTGCGGTCCAGCCGCTCCAGCGCGGTACGGGCGCTCCGTTCGCCGCTCCGGCCGAAAAACGCCGCGAGCCGGTCCCGGAACGCGCCCCACGCGTCCGTGCCGGCCGCCTGGACCACCGCCGTACCGCCCATGCCGGCCAGCGCGGCCAACGCCTCCGTCAGCATCCGGTTCCCCTTCGACTCGTTGCCGTACAGGCGCGTAGACGCCCCGCCCGGCGCTCCGTTGCCCCGAAGGGTACCGGCGTCACTCCCCGGTCGCGCCGTCCGCCAGCTCACGGACCACATCGAGCTGGCCGACATGGCGGGCGTACTCCTGGAGGACGTGGAAGAGGATCCAGCCGAGTGTGGGCGCGTCCTCCTCGGTCGCGAACCGGCCCCCGGTGCGGGCGCGTTGGCCGCTCGGGACGCCGGAGGCGATCGCGCGGGAGCGCTCGCACTGCGCCGTGAAGGCGGCCCGTACGGCGTCGACCGTCTCCCCTTCCGGTACGTGCCAGCGACCGCCGGGCCCCCGGTCGCCCCAGGCCCGCTCCTCCGCCATCTCCTGGGCCTCGAATCCCCAGCGGAACCAGCGCAGTTCGACCCAGGTCAGGTGTCTGAGCAGCTCCAGCGGCGTCCAGCCGGACGGCAGCCGGCTGGTGCGCAGCTCGTCCTCGCCGAGGCCGTCGAGCTTGCGGAGCAGCGCGGCGCGGTAGTAGTCGAGGTACGCGTCGGCGAGTTCGCGCGGGTCGCCGAGGGAGTGCGGCGGTTCTGCGGCGGGCGGCGGTGGCGTCGTCATGCGGAGATCGTACGGACCGCCGTACGCGCGTCCCGGCCGTCGTACGGTCCGGCGCGCGCACTCCGCGCGCACCCCGCGCGGGCCGCCGCGCCCGCCTCCGTACGCCCGTAGCGGCAGGTCGGTCCGTGCGCCTCGGCCGCCCGTAGCGGCGGGTCGGCCCGTGCGCCGCGGCACGTCCGCACGGCGCGAACCACACGCCCGCTATACGAACGGCGATCTCTGCGCAACGGACGGTTTCCGGCCAATTGTTGACACGCCCCTGACATATGGCGGCTTCCGGTGGCACTCTTCCCTCGGTTGACGCATGGCTCCCCCATATCCCCAGCCGGCCCGCGTCGCCGCCCTCCCCCCACGCCCGGCGCACCGCGGCCGTCCGACCCAACCGGTCCGGACGGGTCCCGGCGCGGCGGACGCTCCATCTGTTCTGCCTCGATCTGCCCGGGCGACCACCCCGCCGCCCGGTCTCCACCGGCCGCGCCTCCCGTGGCGGCCACCGCAGAAGGAGTCAGCGTGAGACGCACCCCCCATCGGCGCGCCATGGCGACCGGCGCTCTCGTCGCCGCGGGAGCCATGATCGCCGTCGGAGTACAGGCCGGATCGGCCACTGCCCGCCCGGACGACGCGTCCGCGGCCGGCGGCAAGGTGATCGCCAAGGCCGACCCCGGTGCGCAGCCGGTCAAGCTCTCACCCTCGCAACGCGCCGCACTGCTCAAGGAAGCGAACGCGACCAAGGCGGAGACGGCCAAGGCCCTGGGCCTCGGGGCCCAGGAGAAGCTCGTCGTCCGGGACGCCACGCAGGACCGGAACGGCACGGTGCACACCCGGTACGAGCGGACGTACGACGGGCTGCCCGTGCTCGGCGGCGACCTGGTCGTCGACGAGACCAAGAGCGGCGCGCTCCGGTCGGTGGCCAAGGCCACGAAGGCGCGCGTGCGGGTGGCCACCACCAAGGCCGCGCTCGCCCCCTCGGCCGCCGAGAAGTCCGCGGTCGCCGCGGCGAAGGCGCAGGGGTCGAAGAAGACGGCCGCGGACAAGGCGCCGCGCAAGGTGGTCTGGGCCGCGCAGGGCGCGCCCACCCTCGCGTACGAGACCGTGGTCGGCGGCTTCCAGGACGACGGCACGCCCAACCAGCTGCACGTCATCACGGACGCGAAGACCGGCAAGAAGCTCTTCGAGTTCCAGGGCGTCAAGAGCGGCACGGGCAACAGCCAGTACAGCGGCAAGGTCACCATCGGCACGTCCGGGTCCGGCAGTTCGTACCAGATGAACGACACGTCGCGCGGCGGCCACAAGACCTACAACCTCAACCACGGCTCGTCCGGCACCGGCACGCTGTTCACCGACTCCGACGACACCTGGGGCAACGGGACGACGAGCGACCCGGCGACGGCCGGCGTCGACGCGCACTACGGCGCGCAGCTGACCTGGGACTACTACAAGAACGTGCACGGGCGGACCGGCATCCGGGGCGACGGCGTCGGCGCGTACAGCCGCACCCACTACGGCAACGCCTACGTCAACGCGTTCTGGGACGACAGCTGCTTCTGCATGACCTACGGCGACGGGCAGGGCAACTCCAAGCCGCTGACCTCGATCGACGTGGCCGCGCACGAGATGACGCACGGCGTCACCTCGGCCACCGCCAACCTCACCTACAGCGGTGAGTCCGGCGGTCTGAACGAGGCCACCTCGGACATCATGGCGACGGCCGTCGAGTTCTGGGCCAACAACCCGAGCGACGTCGGCGACTACCTGATCGGCGAGAAGATCGACATCAACGGGAACGGCACCCCGTTGCGCTACATGGACAAGCCGAGCAAGGACCGGGCGTCCAAGGACAGCTGGTACTCCGGCATCGGCGGCATCGACGTGCACTACTCGTCGGGCCCGGCCAACCACTGGTTCTACCTGGCGTCCGAGGGCTCCGGCCCGAAGGACATCAACGGCGTGCACTACGACAGCCCGACCTCCGACGGGCAGCCGGTCACCGGCATCGGCCGGGACAACGCGGCGAAGATCTGGTTCAAGGCGCTGACCCAGCGGATGCGCTCCAACACCAACTACGCGGGCGCGCGTGAGGCGACGCTGTGGGCGGCCGGCGAGCTGTTCGGCGTCGGCAGCGAGACGTACAACAACGCGGCGAACGCCTGGGCCGCCATCGCGGTCGGCAGCCGGGTCCCCACCGGCGGCGTCTCGGTCACCGGCCCCGGCGACCAGACGAGCAAGCTCAACGTGCCCGTGAGCCTTCAGATCAAGGCGACGAGCACCAACCCGGGCGCGCTGAAGTACGCGGCGACCGGCCTGCCCGCCGGCCTCACGATCGACGCGGCGTCCGGCCTGATCTCCGGCACCCCGACGGCCGCCGGCACGAGCAATGTGACCGTGACGGTGACGGACTCGGCCAACAAGACGGGCACGGCCGCCTTCAAGTGGACCGTGACCAGCACCGAGGGCAACGAGTTCGAGAACACCACCGACGTCCAGATCCCCGACTCGGGCGCGGCGGTCACCTCGCCGATAACCGTGACCCGCAGCGGCAACGCCCCGGCCGCGCTCAAGGTGGCCGTGAACATCAAGCACACCTACCGCGGCGACCTGGCCATCGACCTGGTCGCGCCGAGCGGCAAGTCCTACCGGCTCAAGAACGTCGATCCGTGGGACTCGGCGGAGAACGTGAACACCACGTACACCGTGAACGCCTCCGCGGAATCGGCCAGCGGTGTCTGGAACCTGCGGGTCCAGGACCAGCTCGCGGGCGACAGCGGCTTCATCGACAGCTGGAAGCTGACCTTCTGACCCCCTCCCGGCCCGCCGTGCGCGGCTGACCGGAGGGCCCCTTAACGAGACGCCGTCCGGGGTGAGTTCGACTCCCCCGGGCGGCGTCTTACCCATTTCCGCAGACCCCGCCGTGTCCTGTTCGTTATCCGGATGTGAATCAACGGCGAACGAACGATTTCCAGCCAACCTGATGTTCGACCAGTGACATGTACGCGCCTCGGGTGGGAGTCTCACAGCGCACGTCACACCCACACCTCTTGTTTCGGTCCGGCCGGCTCTTCCCCGCCGTCCGGCCCGAACCCCCACAGCAAGAAGGAGTTCGCGTGAGGACTCGCGCTACCCGTATATCCGCCGCCGCTGCCGCCGTCACCGCCGCCGCACTCATCACCACCGGCCTGACGACCGGCTCCGCGGGGGCCGCCCCCACGGCGAGAGAGCTGGGCGCCCAGTCCGTCAAGCTCTCCCCCTCGCAGCGGGTCGAGCTGATGCACAGCGCCAACGCCACCACGGCGAAGGCCGCGCAGACCCTGGGCCTCGGCTCGCAGGAGAAGCTGGTCGTCAAGGACGTCATCAAGGACGTCGACGGCACCGTGCACACCCGGTACGACCGTACGTACGCGGGCCTGCCCGTGCTCGGCGGCGACCTGGTCGTGCACCAGGCCAAGAACGGCAAGGTCAAGGACGTCACCAAGTCGACGAAGGCCTCCATCAAGGTCGCGTCGCTCACGCCGAAGGTGGCGCCCAAGTCCGCGCAGCAGAGCGCGCTGAAGGCCGCCAAGGCCGTCTCCGGCGACAAGGCGGCCTCCGACAAGGCCCCGCGCAAGGTCATCTGGGCGGCCATGGGCGCCCCGGTCCTCGCGTACGAGACGGTGGTCGGCGGCTTCCAGAAGGACGGCACGCCGAACCAGATGCACGTCATCACGGACGCCGACACGGGCAAGAAGATCTTCGAGTACCAGGGGATCGAGAACGGCGCCGGCACCAGCGAGTACAGCGGCAAGGTGGAGCTGGGCACCTCCAAGGAGGGCAGCGGCTTCTCCCTGACCGACAAGGGCCGCGGCGGCCACAAGACCCTCAACCTGGACCACGGCCAGTCCGGTGAAGGCAAGCTCTTCACCAACGACACCGACAAGTGGGGCAACGGCAAGCCGGACAACCCGGAGACCGCCGCCGTGGACGCCGCGTACGGCGCCCAGGTCACCTGGGACTACTACAAGAACGTGCACGGCCGCGACGGCATCAAGGGCGACGGCAAGGGCGCCACGTCCCGCGTCCACTACGGCAACGGCTACGTCAACGCGTTCTGGGACGACAGCTGCTTCTGCATGACCTACGGCGACGGCGAGGGCGACAAGAAGCCGCTCACCGAGATCGACGTGGCGGCGCACGAGATGAGCCACGGGGTCACCTCGGCCACCGCCAACCTGGAGTACAGCGGCGAGTCCGGCGGCCTGAACGAGGGCACCTCTGACATCTTCGGCACGGCGGTCGAGTTCAACGCCAAGAACGCCGAGGACCCGGGCGACTACCTCATGGGCGAGAAGATCGACATCAACGGCGACGGCACCCCGCTGCGCTACATGGACAAGCCCAGCAAGGACGGCCAGTCCGCGGACTACTGGTCCGAGGACGTCGGCAACCTTGACGTGCACTACTCGTCCGGCGTCGCCAACCACTGGTTCTACCTGGCGTCCGAGGGCAGCGGCGCCAAGGAGATCAACGGCGTCAAGTACGACAGCCCGACCAAGGACGGCAAGAAGGTCGAGGGCATCGGCCGGGACAAGGCCGAGAAGGTCTGGTTCAAGGCGCTGACCACGTACATGACGTCCAACACGGACTACAAGGGCGCCCGCGAGGCGTCGCTGAAGGCCGCGGGCGACCTGTACGGCAAGGACAGCAAGGAGTACAAGGGCGTGGACGCGGCTTGGGCCGGCGTCAACGTGAAGTGACCTGAGGGGTCTGGGATCTGCGGGATCTGAAGGACCTGACGGCTGAGGCTGTTTCGGGGCGGTGTACGGGCCGGCGGGCCCGTACACCGCCCTTGTCCGTGGTCCGGTTTGGCGCATTCTTTACCGAATGCCACACGGTGAACCTGTGGATAACTTCCCGGTGCGCACGAGGGTTCGATAAAACTGTGATCAGTCGGTCGCGATCTCCGGCGGCCGGCACCACGGAAAGAGGAGTTTCGCGTGCGCACGTCTTCTCACAATTCCCGTACGGACCGCCACAGAT